>JAITNK010000151.1 GCA_031290515.1 Oscillospiraceae bacterium | reverse complement strand
CGAAGTAACGCCGCAGAACCTCCGGCAGCGCGTCGGCGAAGCCCGGTATGTCGCCGACTGTGATGAGGTCGAAGTCGCGGCTCGTCATATCGCGGAACGCGACTTTGCCCTGCCGCGCGAGCGGGACGAAAATTCCGCCCCACGGCGAAAAAATATTGTCGAGTTCTTTTCTGTCATACCTGTCGGAAAAGATTTCGCGCAGTTCGCGCCGCGAGTACACGCCGTCCTCAAGCCAACGCAGCACCTCTTCCGACAGGTCGTCCGCGAATGTTTTGCCGTACTGCCGCTCGAACCACGAGTCGTCCGGGTGCAGGGCGAGCAGGTACGGCAGCTCGTCGGGATCGACTCCGTGCAGCGTCCCCCGGTACAGCCACGTCTTGATGAGCCGCATTTTCCAGCCGGACAGGTCTGCGCCGCGAATCGCCGCCGAATACCGGACGTTGCGGTAAAACCAGGAGTGCAGTCCGAGCAGCTCGCGCGAGAGCAGTACAACGTCGGGGCAGCTGCGCGTCAGATAAAGTCCGTGCATACGCAGTCTCTGAATTTGTTCGTGAGTAGTTATCATTGGTTTACCATATTTACCGCTTGGTCGGGCAAAGCCCTCCCGTCGCTCAACATTTTTCGCCGACTGGGGTCGGCTCAAAAACGCCGCTGCCGTTCCGTATGCTCACGCTTCGGCGTTCGCTGACGGAACGTTACTCGCGGCGGCGAGCGAACTCGTTCGCTCGCTCACACCGCCGCACACTGCGGCGGTACGCACAAAAGTCCCGATTGCGCGGCGCACAGTGCGGCTGTTCACCGCAACGACCCTGCGCGAACAGCGTGAGCGCGTTTTCCGTTCCCCGGGGTAAGGGGGGTCCGGGGGGCTTTAGGGGCAAAGCCCCTGTAGTCCCCCGGGAATCGCGCGACCGCAGTCGCGCAACCCGCCGCGCGGCGAAGCGTACCGCACTCCGCAGAGTGCGAAACCCAACCCCGCGGCGGGAAATCTAAAACCTCCGGTGGAGCCGGCTACGCGTCAGTTAACGGTTCCGCGTCAGCCGCGGGTTCGTCCGGAGCAAGTTCGTCCTGCGGCGCGTCCTCGTCCGGCTCGCGCTCGGTGCGCGCGATTGCGATGACTTTCGCGCCGTCCGAGAGCTTCATAAGGCGCACTCCCTGCGTCGCGCGGGACAGCTCGGAAATCGTGTTCGCCGCCATACGGATAATCGTGCCGTCGTCGGAGATGAGCAGAACGTCGTCCGTGTCGTCCACGATTTTGACGCCCGCGACCTTGCCGGTCTTATCCGTGACGCGGTAGTTCATCTTGCCGTATCCGCCGCGGTTCTGCGCCTCAAGCTCGCCGTCCTCCCCGCCGCGCAGGTACTCCGAAATCGCGGTGCGTTTGCCGTACCCGTTCTCGGTGACGGTGAGGACGCTGCCGCCCTCGCGGCACCGCGCCGCGCCGACCACGCGGTCGCCCGGACGCAGCCGTATCCCGCGGACTCCGGTCGCCGTGCGTCCGAGCGGACGCAGGTCGGTTTCGTCGAAGCAGATTGCCGCGCCGTTGTGCGTCGCGATGAGCAGTTTCTCCGCGCCGTCCGTCTCGCGGACGGAGATAAGCTCGTCGCCCTCCGCGAGGTTGACGGCGCGAATTCCCGACGCGCGGATGTTTTTGAGAGCCTGCGTCTCCGTCCGCTTGACGGTGCCGTTCTTCGTAATAAAAACGAGGTAGGACGCGGAATCCGCGCCTTTCGCGCCGATCATCGCGGAAACGCGTTCCCCCTCCGTGAGCTGGAGCAGGTTGACGATGTGACTGCCCTTCGCCGAACGTCCCGCTTCGGGCACGCGGTAGCCTTTCAGGACGAACGCGCGTCCGTAGTTCGTAAAGAACAGTATGTTGTCGTGCGTTGACGCGGAGAGCAGCGTCTCGACGTAATCCTCTTCGCGCGTCGTCATCGCGGTGATTCCGCGCCCGCCGCGCCGCTGACTGCGGTATACGCTCGCGGCGAGCCGCTTGATGTACCCCGCGTTAGTGAGCGTGTAGACGCACTGCTCCTCCTCGATTAAGTCCTCGATGTCGATGTCGTCCTCGACGGCGGCGATTTCGGTCTTGCGGTCGGAGCCGAACTTGTTCTTTATCTCGGTCAGCTCTGTTACGAGAACCTCCTGAAGCAGAGCCGCGTCCGCGAGCAGCGACAGATAGAATTCGATTCTATTCAGCAGCTCGCTGTACTCGGCTTCGATTTTCTCGCGCTCGAGTCCCTGAAGCCGCCGCAGCTGCAATTCGAGTATCGCTTTCGCCTGAATGTCGGACAGGTCAAAGCGCGTCATCAGATTCTCCGCAGCGTTGTCATAGCTCTCGCGGATAATGCGGATAACTTCGTCGATGTTGTCCACCGCGATGCGAAGCCCCTCGAGCAAGTGGGCGCGCTCCCGCGCTTTTTTGAGGTCGTAGCGCGTGCGCCGTTCGAGCACCTCGCGCTGGTGCGCGATATATTCGTCGATTATGCGCCGCAGACTCAGCAGGCGCGGCTGCTTCTGGTCGTCCACGAGCGCGAGCATATTGAACGCGAACGAAATCTGCATAGGCGTGTTTTTGTACAGCTGATTGAGCGTCACGCCCGGGTTCGCGTCTTTTTTTAGCTCGATGACGATGTGCGTGCCCTTGCGGTCGGACTCGTCTCGCAGGTCGGATATGCCCTCGATTCGCTTGTCGTTGACGTGTTCCGCGATAACGGTGAGCAGATTCTTGCGGATAACCTGATACGGCAGCTCGGTAATCACGATTCGGGTTCTGCCGCTGCCGAACTCCTCGAACTCGATTTTGGCGCGGAGCGCGATTTTGCCGCGCCCGGTGGCGTACGCCGCGCGTATGCCGGAGCGGCCCATTATAATGCCGCCGGTCGGGAAGTCCGGTCCCTTGATATGCGCCATAAGGTCTTCGAGTCCGGCGTCCGGGTTGTTCAGCACGGCGACGACCGCGTTGATGACCTCGCGCAGGTTGTGCGGCGGGATATTCGTCGCCATACCGACGGCGATTCCGGTCGCGCCGTTGACGAGCAGGTTCGGGAAGCGCGACGGCAAAACGCGCGGCTGGAGCAGACTTTCGTCGTAGTTAGGATCCCAGTCAACGGTTTCCTTGTCAATGTCGCGCAGCATTTCATCGGCGATTTTCGACAGGCGCGACTCCGTGTAACGCATTGCCGCGGGCGGGTCGCCGTCGGCGGAGCCGAAGTTGCCGTGTCCGTCGATAAGCGGCTCGCGCATTGTGAAATCCTGCGCGAGACGCGCCAGAGCGTCATAAATCGACGCGTCGCCGTGCGGGTGATAGTGACCCATCGCGGCGGACACGGCGAGAGCCGCCTTGCGGTACGGTTTGTCGGAGGCGAGACCCTCCTCGTACATCGCGTAAAGTATGCGGCGGTGTACGGGCTTAAGCCCGTCGCGCACGTCCGGCAGGGCGCGGTCGGTGATGACGCTCATCGCGTACTGAATGAATGAAGTTTCCATTTCCTCGCGGAGCGGCGCGGGAATTATTTTCTGCTGCGGGAAAGTTAAATCTGCCGGGATTTCAGGTGGTTTAGCCATTTGTTGTTTATACCTCGCATTATGTTTGTACTGTGATTCGGGGTTTTCCGGCTGCGGCCGGCTTTATTAACCGCGCGGTCGGGCAATCGCGTGAAAAGCTCTCCCGCCGCCGAATTTTTAATTCGCCCGACGCTCCGCGCGTCAGACGTCAAGATTCACGACGTACTTCGCGTTGCGTTCGATGAACTCGCGGCGCGGCTCGACTTTTTCGCCCATAAGGACGGAAAACACGTCGTCCGCCGCGATTGCGTCGGTCATCTGAATCTGCCGCAGAATCCGCGTCTCGGGGTTCATCGTCGTGTCCCAAAGCTCAATGCCGTTCATTTCGCCGAGACCCTTGTACCGCGAAATCTCGACCTTGCCGCGTCCGTCTTCGCCGCGCATTTCGGCGGAGATTACGTCGCGCTCGTCGTCGTCGTAGGCGACTTTGGACTGCTTCCCGCGCGAGAGTTTGTAGAGCGGCGGCTGCGCGGCGTAGAGGTAGCCGTTTTCGACGAGCGGGCGCATAAAGCGAAAGAAAAACGTGAGCAGCAGAGTGCGTATGTGCGAGCCGTCAACGTCCGCGTCCGCCATTATGATAATCTTGTGATACCGCAGCTTCGACACGTCGAAATCGTCGCCGAGTCCCGCGCCGAGAGCCATAACGACCGGGGTCAGCTTCTCGTTGCCGTAGATTTTATCGACGCGCGCTTTTTCGACGTTCAGCATTTTGCCCCAGAGCGAGAGTATCGCCTGAAACCGGCTGTCGCGCCCGCCTTTCGCGCTGCCTCCCGCCGAGTCTCCCTCGACGATGTAAAGCTCGGTGAGCGTCGCGTCGCGGTTAGAGCAGTCGGCGAGCTTGCCGGGAAGGGAAAAGCTTTCGAGCGCGTTCTTGCGGCGGATACTCTCCCGCGCCTTGCGCGCGGCTTCGCGCGCGCGCGCCGCGGTCTGCGCCTTGTCGAGTATCGCCCGCGCGACGGACGGGTTCTCCTCGAAGTACTGCGCGAGCTTGTCGCCGACGATTTGCTCGACGAGCGTCCGGATTTCGCTGTTGCCGAGCTTCGCTTTCGTCTGCCCCTCGAACTGCGCGTCAACGAGCTTGACGGACAGCACAATCGTAAGTCCCTCGCGGCAGTCCTCGCCGGAGACCTTGTCCTCTTCTTTCTTGAACAGCCCGGACTTTTTGCCGTAGTCGTTCAGGACGCGGGTCAGCGCGGACTTGAATCCCGTCTCGTGCATACCGCCGTCCGCCGTGTGGATATTGTTCGCGAAAGACAGCAGCAGCTCGTTATATCCGTCGTTGTATTGCAGCGCGACCTCCGCGAGCGACGTGCCGCGCATACCCTGAAAGTACACGACGCCGTCGTGCAGCGGGGTTTTCGAGCGGTTCAGCCAGGTCACGAACTCGCGTATGCCGCCGTTGTAGAGGAAATCCTGTTCCTCCTCGCTTCCCGGACGGCGGTCGGCGATTTTGATACGCAGCCCGGCGTTCAGGAACGCCTGCTCGCGCATACGCGTTTTGAGCGTTTCGTAATCAAAGACGAGCGCGTCGAATATCTCGCCGTCGGGCTTGAACTCAATCTCCGTGCCGTCGCGCCCGGATTCGCCGACGACTGCGATTTCGCTCGTAATATCCCCGCGCGAGAACCGCATTTCATAAACCTTGCCGTCGCGCGAGACGCGGGCGACGAGCCATTCGGACAGCGCGTTGACGACGCTCGCGCCCACGCCGTGAAGTCCGCCGGAGACTTTATAGCCGCCGCCGCCGAACTTTCCGCCGGCGTGCAGCACGGTGAACACGACCTCGAGCGCGGACTTGCCGGTCTGCTCCTGAATGTCCACCGGGATACCGCGCCCGTCGTCGCGGACGCGGATAATATCGTTTTCAAGGATTTCGACCTCGATAGAGGCGCAGAAGCCGGCGAGAGCCTCGTCAATCGAGTTGTCCACAATCTCGTAAACGAGGTGGTGCAGTCCGGCGGCGGACGTCGAGCCGATGTACATTCCCGGGCGGCGGCGCACGGCTTCGAGTCCCTCGAGCACCTGAATCTGCGACGCGTCATAGTCGCCGGTTACGCGCTCGAAGTCGCCCGCGGCGAGCTGTTCGTCGGTGAGCTGGGGCTGGTCGTCCGGGTTTTGGATTAGTTCGTCGGTGTTCTCGGTGTTCATAGATTACTCCTTTTGGATTGGAATTTTCCGGCTGCGGCAGGCGGGCAGTTTGAGTGCGGGCATTTCGGCAAATGCGCGTCTCACAGAAGCGGCGTTTTGCCGAAACTTTGAGCGGCGGGAGGGCTTGCCCGACCGAGCGGCTAACTGAGCGACGGGAGGGCTTGCCCGACCGAGCGGTTAACTGAGCGGCGGGAGGGCTTGCCCGACCGAGCGGTTAACTGAGCGACGGGAGGGCTTGCCCGACCGAGCGGTTAATACAGGCGGTCAATAACTTCTCCGCGGCTTGCTCTGCGTAAAGTACGTCCGCTCGCCGCGGGGGCTTGCGGTCACGACAAAGTAGCGCGGCTGTCCGTCCGCGACGGCGGTGAGTTCGCGGCGGCGTTCCCGCTCGCGCAGGAACGCGCGCGTCGTTTTCGCGGCGGAGCAGTTGTCCGCGTCAAAGATTCCGACGATTTCGCCGCCGGACACGACCGCGCCGCCGCCGAGATAGATATACATATTAGACGCTCCCTCGGGCAAAGCCCTCTGCCGCTCAAAAATTTTCGCCGCCTGCGGACGGCTCAAAAAAACGCCGCCGCCGTTCCGCAGGCTCGCTTGCGCTCGCTGACGGAATCGTTACTCGCGGCGGCTC
>JAITNK010000073.1 GCA_031290515.1 Oscillospiraceae bacterium | reverse complement strand
GTACGCTGTTTAACATTACGTTCGTCCGCAACGGCGGCGAGTTCAGCGAGTTACCGCCGACGGCGGAGGGCGGCACGACCGACACGTCGGTCGCAGGGCAGACGACGATACAGGTGCCGGTTATGGACAGAGTGCCGCAGCCGGCGGCGGGCACAATCGCGCGCGCTTCCGACGATATGGGCGATTACCGGTACGCCTACACGCTCGCCGGGTGGTACAGAGACGAGGAATTCACGCAGCCGTACAACTTCGGCAAGGCGGTCGTGAGCGACCTCACGCTGTACGCGAAGTGGACGCGCGCCGCGTCGTTCGGCACAGTCGTAGAGGTCACGGACGCGGACGTGCTTTACGCGATGAGCGACTTCACGCGGTCCGGCGCGGCGGGCGCGAGCCTCGCGGGGACGATGTTCGTCCTGCAAAACGATATAGTTCTCACGAAACCGTGGACTCCGACCGGAATCTTCGCCGGTACGTTCGACGGCGGCGGATATGAAATCAGCGGGCTCGCCGTCGCTGGCGGCACGGCGACGTATCAGGGTTTCTTCGGCACGCTTAACAACGCGGCGGTCAAGAACCTGACGCTCTCCGGTCAGGTCGCCGGCGGCAATTATACCGGCGGCGTCGCGGGACAGGCGGCCGGAGCGGTCACGTTCACGAACGTCATAAGCAACGTGACGGTCACGGGCGCGGCTTACGTCGGAGGTATCCTCGGTCACACGCCGACGGCGACCGCCTCGGGCGGCGCGGTCACGTTCGCCGGCTGCGAAAACGCGGGCGCCGTCACCGGAAGCAGCTACGTCGGAGGGCTTGCCGGATATACCGCCGGTTTGCTGACAATCACGGACTCCGGAAACACCGGCGCGGTCAAAGGCACCTATGCCGGCGGGCTCGCCGGGAATCCGCAGGGCGGCGCGGTGATTGCGGGTTCGTATAACGGCGGCACGATAACCGGACAGACAGGCGGCACCGGCGGTCTCGTCGGCTACCTCGCCGGCGGCACGGGCGTTGCCGCGTCGGTTACGGACTCGCACAACACCGGCGCGGTGTCGGGAGCGGGTACGGTCGGCGGGCTTATCGGATACACCGGCTCCGCAAGCGGCGGCACGACGATTACCGGGTCGTACAACACGGGCACGATAACTTCGTCGGCGGGAATCGCCGGCGGTATCGCGGGCGCCGCCGGATACTCGGGCGCGGGATACATAACCGCGGTTGCGCGCGTGTATAACACCGGCTCGGTAATCAACACGGCGGGAACCGGAGCGGTCGGCGGTCTGTTCGGGACGCTTGCGGGCGGCGCGGGCAGCTCCTTCTCCGACTCGTACAACGCGGGTACGGTGACTAACGCCGGAACCGGCGCGACCGGCGGTATCGCCGGAACGTACACGCTTAACGGCGCGTCGTCCGATGTCCGCAACGCGGCGAACGTCACGGGCGGCGGCATAACCGGCGGTCTGTTCGGTCAGTTCGCGGTCGCATACAGGCTCTCGAAGAGCGTCAACACCGGAAACGTCGCCTCGACCGCGTCGTACGCGGGCGGACTTATCGGCAACGCGTCAACCGCGGCGATTACGGTCGGGAACTGTCTCAACTCCGGCGCGGTGAGCGGTTCGGTGCGCGGCGCGGGAATCACCGGCAACGGTACCGGCGCGGCGGCGGCGTACACAAACGTGCTGAACACCGGAACGGTGTCCGGCGGCACGACGTACAGATTTAAGTTCAGCTATCAGGGCATATTTATCAACTGCTATACGGTAGAGAGCTGCGCGGGCGCGAACCCGGCGGACGCGGAGTTTTGGTATGACGACGAGGAATTCGGCGTCTGGTACCCGGGGTGGGACGTTAAGCTCGTCTCGGGCGGCGCGCTTACGGACGGCGAACTCGCCTGCGAGCTTGACGGCGGCGACGGCGACCGTCTCAACCTGTGGGTGCAGGGCGCGTCCGCGCCGGAATTCGTAAGCGATACGAATCACAACTTCATCTACAAAGTGGTCGTTCCGGCGCAAACCCCGAACGGAACGGTCACGGTCGGAAGCGCGTACAACGCCTCCGGCAACAACGTCGCGGTGACGGCGGCTCCCGCGGCGGGCAAAGAGCGTCTGAGCTTCCGGCTTATGGACTCGACCGCCGGAAAGCCGGTGCCGTTCGTCCGCGACGGCGACGTGTTCGCGTTCACGATGCCCGCGGCGAACGTAATCGTCGAGGCGCGGTTCGGCAGTCTGCCGACCGGCGAGTACACGGTCACGTTTGAGTACGGCAACGGCGCGCAGGCGGCGCAGGTCACGGTTAACGGCGATACCGGGTACAAGGTCGCGAAGCCCTCCGACCCGTCGCGGGACGGCAAGGCGTTCGGCGGCTGGTATCTCGGTTCGCGGGAATTCGATTTCGACACGGTTATCACGGGTGACATTACGCTCGCGGCGCACTGGAAAGGTTCGGCGGACGACATTGAGGTCACGCTGCACTTCGATGTGCCGGGGCGCGCGGACGAGTACGCCGCGACGGACGGGGACGGCAAAATCGCGCCCGCGGATCCGGTGCGCGACGCGCCGGGACCGTACGACGAATACAGATTCACCGGCTGGTACACGGTCGGCGGCGTTTATGTGGACATTGCGCAGAAAGTTTTCACGTCGGACGCGGAGCTTTACGCGCACTGGGGTCTGAAAGACCTGTTTGAGGAGTATGACGGCGCGGCGTATGAGTTCACGACGGAGGAGCAGCTCCGCGAATTCGCATCGCGCGTCAGCGGAACGAACGAAGATACTGCGCGCTTCCCGAAAAGCTATGCGGGCAAGACGTTCGTACTCAAAAACGACATAGAGCTTACCGGAGAGTGGACTCCGGTCGGCAAAGCGGCGTTCGCCGCGTCGGGCGCGGTTGACGCGGCGGCGTCCAGACCGTTTGCCGGAACGTTTGACGGCGGCGGCTTCACAATCTCCGGACTGCAAATCGGCAGTCTGACAAGCCGCGCGGCAGGAGACTTCAACGGGCTGTTCGGCTACGCGACCGGCGCGGTCCGCAACCTCAACGTCGAAGGCGCGGTCTATGCCGGCGGCGACTACACCGGCGGCGTGGTCGGGTACACGACGGCGACGCTCACGAATGTGACGTTCGCGAAGCCGCAAGGCGGCGCGGAAGAGTCCGCGGGCGTTGTCAGCTCGACCGGAAAATATACCGGAGGTATCGCGGGTTACGCGTCGGGCGTTCTCACGGACTGCGTGAACTACGGCGCGGTTGCGGGAGGAAATTATGTCGGCGGAATTGCCGGCGCGCTTGCGAACGCCGCGGAAATCAAGCCGTCGGCGGCGGCTCCGGCGCAGTTAACGGCGAATTACGGCACGGTGCGCGGCGCGAGCTATGTCGGCGGAATCGCCGGCTCGGGCTTCGACGCGCAGACAGCCGCGGCAAACGCAATCAGGCTCACGCGTATCGTCAACGAAGGCGCAGTCACCGGCACGGTGCAGTATATCGGCGGGCTGATCGGCGGCGGCAAGGGCTGCATAGTCACGTTTGCCGACTGCGCGAACAACGCGGACGTCGCCGGTTCGTCGTACGTCGGCGGACTCGCCGGAGCGGCGCTGGCACTCTATACCACCGGCACAACCGGCTATAACGTCAATAACGGAGCCGTCGCCGGAGGACCGTACACCGGCGGCGCGGTCGGTTACATCGCGGCGCACTTTGTTATCTCGGCCACGGATACGATGATTCCGGTGGAGTTTATCGCGAACACCGGAAGCGTTTCCGGAACGCGGTACGTCGGCGGAACCGTCGGATACCTGGACGGTTTAGGGAGCTTAACGGTTCAGTTCTGCTGGAGCACCGGCGGCGTGACCGGAAACAGCGCGTATAACGACATATCCGGACTCATCGGCTATACGATTCGCGGCTTTGAAGCGAAGAACCTGTACGCGACCGGAAAGGTCGTCAACGGCGGCGCCGGCAGGCTCGCCGGAGTTATCAACGGCAGCGTAACCGGCGCGCAGGGTACATATAAATATATCCTGTACTGCAACGGGGAAACGCCGCTCGTCCCGGTCGTGTCCGGCGGAACCCTGTCGAACGCATACACCTACTGCTACTACTACGCGCCGGACGGCGCGATAACCGGGGCGAACGCGGTCGCTCTCTCCGCGGAGGACTTCCGCACGGGACGCGCAATGTACCTGCTCGGCGGCGGCGCGGCGCACGACAACAGTTACTGGACATTCGGCGGCGGGGACGGCTCGCTGCCGTTCAGAATGGTGCGCGCGGCGACCGCGGCGGCGGCGGGAACGTATAAGCTGTACCAAATCTCGCTCGCTCCGCTGGCGGCGGACTCGCGGCTCTCGGTGTTATTCGGCGAATCCGCGGAACGCGCATCCGTACGCGACGAATACAATTCGCAGTATGTTATCACAGACCTCACGACCGGAACGCTTCCGCTTACCGTGACGGTCGCGGACGCGGGGGAGGGCGACACGCCCCGGTTCACCCCCGCCGGAGCGGTAACGGCAGCCGCCGGGGACGACGGCGAGACCGTCTACAGTCTCGCGCTCACAGCGGCTGACCGCGCGGTTACGCACTGCCTTGACGAGGACAAATACTCCGACAGCTGGTACTCGGACGCGGGGACGGCATTCACGCTGTACTCGGAGTCGCAGCTGCGCGTGTTCGCAGAGCTTGTGACCTCGGGCAAGACGTTTTACGGCAAAACAGTTACGCTCGGCAACGACATCGCGCTCACGCAGCCGTGGATTCCCGCGGGAACGGTCGTCCTCGACGCGCAGGGAAAGCCCGACGCCGCGAACAGCCGGGTGTTCTCGGGCGTATTCGACGGCGCGAACCATACAATCTCCGGGCTGACAATCGGCAGCGCGGACGAACCGTTCGCGGGTAACGGCGCGGCTTTCATCGCGGCAGCCGCCCGGGACACGGAGTTTAACGGAGACATTATAAAAAATCTGAAGTTCACGGACGTCAACATTTACAGCACCGGCGACTACGCCGGCACGGCGGCGGGATACACGCGCCACTACACAAACAACGTGACGGTTACGAAAGCGCACATAACCGGACGGAACTATGTCGGCGGCGTTATCGGACGCAGCGACAACATCTACAACGGATCGATTAACGACATTGTGTTCGGCGCGGCGGGCGACGGCAGCACCGTCACGGCGACGGGCGACTACGCCGGAGGTCTGGTCGGCAGGGCGGAGAATTATCCCACCGGCGCGGCGGCAAATGTAATCGCGAACTACGGCGCGGTGACGGGACGCGACTATGTCGGAGGGCTGACAGGCGCGGCGGGCTACCCGTACGCGGTGAAGGCTAACGCGGGCGACGTCAGCGGACGCAACTACGTCGGCGGCATAGCCGGATACGCCGCGCCTGCGCTTGCGGCAAGCTTGTACTTCTACATTACAGACCCGACGAACACGGTATATATCAATTCCGGCGACATTACGGCGACCGGAGACTACGCGGGCGGAGTCGTCGGGTTCGTTAACGGAAATCTTCAGGGATACACCACGCAGGCATACCCGGCGGTGCTTATCAACAGCGGCGCGGTGTCTGCGGCGAAATACGCCGGGGGTATGTACGGCGCGGTAAGCGGCGCGATTCCGAAAATGACGGTCGCGACTTCGCCGGTAATCAACAACCTCGGCACGAGCGTACTGCGCACAGCCGGAACGGTTACGGCGGAAGACTACGCGGGCGGTTTCATCGGCGCGGCGGGTTCGGCGTACCTGAACCACTGGGCGAACACGGCGGCGGTCACGGCGACCGGCGGAACGCACGCCGGCGGTCTGCTCGGCGGAATCACCGCGGCGGACGGATACGCGGAGTTCGTGTCGTGCTTCGACACGGTTTCGTCCGCGCTGACCGGAGCCGCGGGCGCGGTCTACACGAACTGCTGCTACACGGGCGCGGCGGGTACCGCGGGACTTATGTCCGCGCCGCTCGCGGACTTCACGTCCGGACGCGTCGCGTGGCGGCTTCAGCAGGGCGAGGGCGTTGCGAATTTTCTGTGGACGGACGACGGCGTTACCCCGGTCAGAGCGATCGGGACGCGCTTGAACACGCGGTATTACCGCATACGGCTCACCGATCCCGACACGCGCGCGAATATGGCGGACACCGGCTATATCGCGCTGCCGGGGAGCCTGACGGTCTATGACGACGGGCTTTCGCACGAAGTGTTCCTCAAGCAGGCGGCGGCGCAGCAGACGTTCTTTAGCACGGTAAAACCCGGCTTTGCGGCGTCGTTCACCCCGGCGAGCGCGGTTGCGGTGTCGGCAGCCGAAGGCGGGAACGTGTACAGGACCGCGGGAACGGTTACGGCTGACCTGGATATTAAGTACAACGTAGGCAAGTCGGTCGCGGCGGAGTACGGCTGGTACACCGGCGCGGATCCCGCGCTGAACGCGTACGAGATAAGCACCGAAGCGGAGCTTATCGGCTTCGGCAGCCTTGTAAACGGAACCGCGCCGGTGGGAGCGGGCGGAGCTTTGGTCACGCAGTCGTTCGCGGGTAAAACCGTGAAGCTCGCGGAGGACATCGCTATGGTATCGGCGAACTTCACGCCGGTCGGCACGGCGGCGAAGCCGTTCAGGGGCGTGTTCGACGGACAGTCGAAGAAAATCACCGGGCTTTACATTTCCGCGGGTACGACGGCGGCTGCGCCTAACGCAGGTCTGTTCGGCTGCGCGGACGGAGCGGAGATTAAGAACCTCAACGTTTCCGGCAGCGTAAGCGCGACAGGCGCCGCGGGCAGCGTCGGCGGCGTTATCGGACTCGCGCGGTCAACGAACCTCACGAACGTGACGTTCGGCGCGGAGGGCGACGGCAGCGCCGTCAGCTTCACCGCGGCTGCCGCGCAGAGCAACGCCGGCGGTATCGCCGGAGCCGTGTACTTCGCGGCGAACCAGACGGTCGTATTCAAAGACTGCGTGAACTACGGCGCGATAAACGTCACATCGGCGGCTGCCGGCGTATACTCGGGCGGCATAGCCGCGCGGGCGGACACGACTTCCGGCGCGGCGAACGACACGACGGGCGCGCTTGTGTTCGACAACTGCGTCAACCGAGGCGCGGTCAATATGCGCGGCACGGCGGCGGCGCAGACGTTCGCGGCGGGCATAGTCTGCGCCAACGAGCGCGGCGCGACGATACTGCTGAACTGCAAAAACTACGGCGCAGTCACGACGGACAACGCCGCGTCGGGTATATTCGGCGCGGGACAGCAGTACAAGCCGGGAAGCGGCGTTAACTACGGCGGCAAAAACTACAACTACAATCTATATATATACGGCTGCGAAAACAACGGCGCGATAACCGGGGGAACCGCGGCTGTCGGCGGCGCGTACACGGTGTTCGGAGTGACGCGTATCGAGAGCTTCGTCAACAACGGCGCGATTACGGTAAACGGCGACTCGGGCATAGTATACGCGGACGGCGCGATGAGTATCATAAACATAAGCGGCGCCGTGACCGACGTTACGCTTATAAACGTGACGAACTACGGCGAAATCCTCGTTGAAGACCCGGTAAGCGCGAGGACGCTGTACGTCGGCGGCATCGCTTCCGTCGGCGCCGGCGTGACGTTCAACGGCGCGGCGCGCAGCCTCGTACTGGAGGACTGCGTCAACTACGGCGGCATTACCGTCAGGGGAACGCCGAACGGATACGGGCAGACAAACCGGTATATTGCCGGCGTACTTAACGCGAATATCTATCTCTACAACACTGCGACGCTCACGCTGACGCGGTGCGGCAACTACGGCGGCATTACGGTTACGCCGTCGAACATATTCACGCTGGCGGGTTACGGCAAGGTCGCGGGATTCGCGGTTATACCTAATATCTACGCGGCGGCGGCTCCGGTCATAACGGGCTGCTTCAACGCGGGAGACGTGTCCGTCGCGGGAGCCGGAATCGGCGACCTCGCGGGACTCGTTCTCACAGGCTCCGGGATACAGGGAACGCTGCGGATTAAGAGCAGCTTTAACACCGGCGCGATAACCGGCGGAATGTCCTACGGACTTACGAACATCACAAAGGAGGGCGTATACGACCGCTCGTACACGACGGCCGCCGGTACGCTCGATACCTCTGCCGCGAACCTGTGGACGCTGCCGGTCGGCACCGCGCAGTTCGCGGGGACGCTTAACCTCGCGGCGGGCTGCGCCGACCTCTGGACATACACTGACGGCGAGCCGGTTCCGGTCTATGCGGACGGGACGAACGGCGTCCGCAGCTTCTCGGTTACGGCGACGAGCGTCAACAAAAACGGCGAGCCCGTACAGGTTGCGGGCAACGCGGTCTCGGTCTCCGGCGCGGAACGCGCCGCGGACGGAATGTACTACGCGCAGAAGTCGGCGAACCTCACGCTGAACTTCTCCGCGGCGGGCGATTATGTACTCTCGCTGCTCACCGTCGCGGACGCGGCGGGCGTGAAGCTGTACTCCGACAGCAATATCGAGAGTATGGCGTTCCCGCTTGAGCAGCCGGTACTCCGGGTGACTGCGGTATTCCGCGAGAAGACGAGTACCGGGGACGAGTTTACGGTCGCGTTCGACCTCAACGGCGCGGAGGGCGACGCTCCGGAGACGCAGACGGTCGCGGCGTACGGCAAGGCGGAGGCAGTCGCCGACCCGGCGCGGAGTCAGCACCTGTTCCTCGGGTGGTACACCGCGGCGAGCGGCGGCGGGAAGTGGGACTTCGGCGCGGCGGTTATGGACGATATGACGCTGTACGCGCACTGGCTCGACGGATTCGAGGCGAGACTCGACCTCAACTACGGCGGGCTTGCCCCGGAAACGCAGCTTGTCAGCTTCGGACAGCGCGTTACGCAGCCGGAAGCTCCGGCGCGTCCGAACGCTATGAACGGCACGACCGAAGTGAAGTACACGTTCCTCGGCTGGTTCACGGAAGCCTCCGGCGGCGACGAATGGAACTTCGCCGAGACGGTGGGCAGGGACGACGCGCGCCTTGCGGCGGGCGACCCGATACCGACGCTTACGCTGTACGCGCACTGGGCATACGGCACGGACTACTTAGTGACGTACAACCTCAACTACGCCGGAGCGGACCCGACGGTCACATACGGCTACAACTACGGCGCAAAGATACCGAAGCCGGAAGACCCGGTTCGCCCGCCGTTAACGGCGGACGGCAAAGTCGTCGCGGAATTCGAGTTCGCCGGATGGTGGCACCAGCACTACACTTACAACGGCAGCACCTACAGTAACCAACGCCGCGACGCGTACGATTTCGACATACTCATCGCGGACGAGTACACCGTTCGCAACCACGTTCAGAGCACCGGTACGCCGCTCACAATCGCGCTTTACGCGACCTGGCGCGAGGTCGAAGTGCTGTTCGAGGGTGAAACCGTTGAGATTACGAGCGCGGAAGAGCTTCAGGCTCTCGCCGAAGCGGTTGACACGGGCGGAGACCTCCAGGGCAACACCGCGGTGTTCGCGGGCAAGACGTTCATAATCACGCAGGACATAGTCATCGACGGCTCCGTCTGGAACCCGCCGCTTAACACCGTTCCGGCGGCGTCGGGCGACTCCGGCTTCGCGGGGACGCTTACCGCTCTCCCGGGCGTGACGGTGACGCTGCTCAATATGCGCCGCCCGCTGTTCTATCAAATCGGCGCGTCGGGTACGGTTGACGGACTGACGCTTTCGGGCGACTACACGAGCGTCTGCGATCAGACGAAAGGTCAGACGCGCGTCACCGCGGCTCAGGGGCTTTTCGCCGCCATAAACCGCGGCACAATCAAGAACTGCGCGCTTGTAGACGTACATATCCTGATGCTCGACTACAACCCGGCTAAGAATAACGCTCAGCTGTACTTCGCCGGCGGACTGGTCGGCGTCAACAACGGCTTACTCACCGACATAACGGCGGAGAACAGCTCGGTCGAGTGCAAACTGGTATTTCCGTACGACCAGATTGCCAGCGGCACCTTTTTCGGGGTCGGGGCGGGAATGATCGTAGGTCAGAGCGGCACCACGCTCATAAACATCACCGTCACGGACTGCTCGGTCATCGCGACGGACTTCGGTAAGGCGCAGAACAGCGATATAACCTCCGCCTCGGGCGGTATCCTGAACACGACGACAAGTATGGGGTTCAACGCGTACCACGCTTTCGGCGGCATCGCGGGACAGGGCAACGGCGCGGAGGGCTGCGTAAACGAAAACACCACGGTCAGCGGAGGCTGGACGGCGGGAGGAATCTACGGCTGGGCGACGAGCAGCAACGACATAACCGACTGCGAAAACAGCGGAAACATATCCTCGTACTTCATCGCGGGCGGCATAGTCGGAGTCCAGGTGGGCAGCATTTACGACAGCAAGAACACCGGAGAGGTGAGTCTGGTGGATTCGGGACCGACGCTCGTACAGAGCGCGTTGGGCGGAATCGCGGGCGTCTTCAACAGCACATTCTCAAGCGTCGTGAACTGCGTCAACGGCGAGCCGGGTCAGGTAATCGTAATACCCGACCGGGTATACAACTACGGCGGAATCCTCGGCGGCGGTATGCGTAACAGAAACGGGATGACGTCCGTGACGGACTGCGTCAACTACGCGAGCTTCGTCGATTCGGGAAGCGACGGCGAACGGTTCCAGGGCAACATCGGCGGAATCGTCGGCGGCGGCGCGGCGGTGATTACGCGCTGCGCCAACCTCGGCGACATAATTCTCCCGGACGCGAAAGACACGGGCGGAATCGGCGGCGGCGAGATGGGCTGGGTACAGACGGACAGTCTGTACTTCCCGCCCGCGGGTCTCGAACCCGGCAAGGGCGTAAGCTCCGGCAACGGCGTATCGTACACCGACCCCACGGCGGTAATCAGAAACTGCGTGTTCTACGGCAGTCTGGTCACGGCGGACGGCGCGTCCGGCGGCGGTCTCGCCGGCGGTCCCGCGCGCGGCATACACGGCAGCATCTGGATTGACAAGTCCGGAGAAACGGCGAATACGCAGCGCAAGCTCGCCGCGGACTACATAACTCTGCTGCGCTACAGCGGCGCGGAGCCGATAGGCGCGTTCGACAGCTACTACGCAATCGCGGGCGTCGAATCCGCGCCGGACACGGAGACGGCGAAGTTCGTGCCGTGGAGCCTGATTGAGAGCGGCGAGTTCGCGTGGCTGCTCGACGGCGGCGAGGACGAACATACCGGTCTGTGGACGCAGGACGAGGTTCCGCTTCCGCAGAACCCGACCGTGTGGCGGCTTAACGTAACCGTCGAGTTCGGCGGAGAATCGGCGGCGCAGACGCTGTATCTGCGCGCGGATCAGAGCTATGCGGTTCCGCAAATCCCGCCGCTGGTATTCGAGGAAGACGGAAAGCGCGTCACGATAACATATGAACCGGTTATCGAGCTTGTGAACGCGGAGCTTGAGGGCGGCGCAATCAGTCCGACGGGCAACGGCAGCGCGGTCATTCGCTACGCGGAAACGCGCGCCGAGGAGGAGCTTCCGGTCGCGCCGCCCCCGGTCATACCGTCTCCGGAGGCAGTCGAGCCGGAACCCGAGCCTGACGGCGTGATTGTGGAAGACCCGCCGGTTCCCGGAACGCCGGGCGACGGCGAGGGCGACGGTATCGGCGGCGGCGACGGAGAAGCCGGAGGCGACGGCAGCGGCACGGGTACCGGAACCGGTGACGGTAACGGCGCAAGCTCGCAGGGCGAGACCGGAAATCCGCCGGGCGCGGCGGCGATTCCGAACACGGTCGATAACCCGGAGCGGAATAACGACAGTCGGCAGACTCTTCCCGACCCGGTTATTGACGCCGCGCCGGACGACGACACGCCGCAGTCGGATTACGTCGCGCCGCCGGAGATAACGCCGCCGCCGCGGGAGGAGCCGGAGCCGACTCCCGAACCTCCGGCGGAAGAACCTCCCGCGCCGACGGTGGACGAAGATCCGGAACACGAGCAGTCTCTGACGACGATTCAGAAAGCCGCGATTGTCGCGGGTTCCGTCGTCGCGGCGGTCGCGGTCGGCGTAGGCGGATATTCGCTCGTCATCAAGCCGAGAAGACGGAAAACAAAGTGATGAGGAAGCGGAGAAAAGCAGACAAATGAACAACTCAATACAACGGGTTCTCGGCGAGGTACGCAAAGTAATCGTCGGGAAAGACGACACAGTCGAAAAAGTGCTGATGGCGGCTCTCGCGCCGGGACACGTCTTACTCGAAGACGTGCCCGGCGTGGGTAAGACCACAATGGTGCTCGCGTTCGCGAAAGCTCTCGGTCTCGAAACAAAAAGAATCCAGTTCACATCGGACAGCCTGCCGTCCGATGTGACCGGGTTCTCGGTGCTTGATAAGGACTCCGGCGAGTTCAGGTACAAGCCCGGCGCGATTATGACGAACATACTGCTCGCCGACGAGATAAACCGCACGTCGAGCAAGACGCAGTCGGCTCTGCTCGAAGCTATGGAGGAGGGGCGCGTCACGGTGGACGGCGTAACTCACGCTCTGCCGGAGCCGTTTTTCGTCCTTGCGACGCAGAACCCGGTCGGAAGCGCGGGAACGCAGCTTCTGCCCGCGTCGCAGCTCGACCGGTTTATCGTCCGGCTGTCAATGGGCTATCCGGACGCGGAGAGCGAAGCGGTTATCCTGCGCGAGCGGCGGACGGAGAACCCGCTCGACAGTATCGCGCCCGCGATGACGCGCGCCGAGCTGCTCGCGGTTATCGCGGAGGTGCGGGAAGTATACATCGACGACAGGATTTACGGCTACGTCACCGCGCTCGCGCGGGAGACGCGCGTTCACCCGCTTTTAAGTCTCGGGGTCAGCACGCGCGGTTCGCTCGCGCTCTGCCGTATGGCGAAAGCGAGAGCGTACCTCAACGGACGCGGCTTCGTCACGCCGGAGGACGCCGCCGCCGTCGCTCCGGACGTGTTCGCGCACCGTCTGATTCTCGGCAGCAAGGCGAGGTTCAGCGAAGTGACCGGCGCGGACATTGCGCGCGAGGTGTTAAAGAACGTGGAGCTTCCGGTGCTGGAGGAGCTTCGCAGGTGACGCGGCGCGCCGCCGCGTGGGCGTTCGCCGCCGCAGTTTGCGGCGGCGTCTGGGCGTTTACCGGAACGACCGCCGCCGCGGCTGTGTTTTTCGCGGCGGCGGTACCGCCTCTCGCGTCCGTTCTGCTGACGATAGCCGCGGCGCGGCGCGTCTCCGTACGCCTGTGTCTGCCCGCGGACATACGGAAAGCCGAACCCGCGGCGGCGTATCTCGAGGTGAAAAACCGCTCGGCGTTCCCGCTCGTCCGCGTACACGCCGAAACGGACGCGGAAAACCGGCTGACCGGCGAACGCCGGACGCTGTCGTTCGACTGCTCCGTGCCGCCGCTCGGCGTTTACCGCGCCGGATTTGAGTTCGGGACGGCTCGCTGCGGCAGGTTCGCGTTTAAGTGCGCGGAAGCGCGGGTTTACGACCTTTTCGGGCTTTTCAGCCGCGGAATCGAAGTGCTGACCGACGAAAAGCGCACGGTTCTGCCGGAGATGTTCCCGGTGAACGTACGGCTTTCGGGCAGCGAAACGCCGCTCGGCGACGACGTTCTGAACCTGAACCGCAGGGGCGGCGACTATTCGGAGCCGTTTCAGATACGCGACTACGCCGAGGGTGACGGCGCGAAGCAGATACACTGGAAGCTCAGCCGGAAGCTCGACAGGTATCTCGTGCGCGACCCGTCGGTCGCAATCGAGCGCGCGCTGCTGATTTTCTGGGACAAGTCCGCGGAGCCGAAGCCCGCGGCGGCGGACGCTCTCGCGGAGGCGGTAATGTCCGTGTGTCTGTTCCTTGCGGAACGCGAAATCCCTTACAGTCTCGCGCTCGGCGGGGGAGAGAATCCGGTACTCGACGTCACCGCGGCGGACGACCTGTACGGCGCGGTACACGAGCTGCTTGTGTCGCGGCAGGGCGGCGGCGTTCCGGAGCTTACGGCGATGCTCGGCGGCAGACGGTTTCCGCTGATTGCCTGTTTTGCGTCCGCCGTGCCGGAACGGCTCGCGGAGCTTTCCGCGCTCGGCAAGACGACTTTGTTTCTCTGCGCGGAGGACGGCGGAGGGGGAGAAGCGGCGGACGGTACCGCGCATTATGTGTTTTCGCCCGCGGACTACCGCGGGGTTCTGCGCGACATAACGATATAATACGGCTCGGTGAGGCGGGGTAACTTGACAAAGACGACAAAAACAACTGAACCGGACGGCATTGCGTTCAAGCCGGCGGCGGAGCCGTCCGGCGGAGCGGACTTCGCGCCGCGCGCCGCGCTCGGACTCGCGTCGTTCGCGGCCGCGCTCGGCTGCGTATGGCGCGGACTGAATCTTGGCGGCGGAGGGTACAACCCCGCCGGGCTTATTGCGGTCGGCGCGGTATTTTGCGTACTCAACTGCGGGCTGCGCGGCAAAATGAAAACAGCTCCGGCGGTAGCCGCGCTCGCGCTCGCGGTTTACGCGGCGGCGGCGCACAGATTGATTCTCGACGGCTGGAACATCACGATGAATCAAATATTCGCCGGACTCGAGGCGCGTCTCGGTCGGATTTTCCCGCGGTACAACGCCGCCGAAAGCGCGCCGGAGCTTCGGGCTACGCTGTTTATGCTGATTCCCGCGGGGATTCTCGGACTCGCGGCGGGGTATTCCGCGCGCGGGAAACTCGTTTTCCACCTCATTTTCGGAGGAATTACAGCCGCCGCCGCGCTCGCCGGAGTTTACTCGCCGGACGGCTGGACGGTGCTGTTTATACTTGCCGCGGCGGCGGTATGCGCATTCGGCGCGGCGCGGCGCAACAACTTCGGAGCGTCGCCCCGCGCGGTTTACTGCACGCTCGCCGCGGTCGCCGCGCTGACCGCAGCGTCGCTCGTTCCGGCGTTAGTTACCGGAGATTTATCCGCGTCCGCCGAGACGAGACGCATTGCCGCGGAACGGAAAATCTATTCCCTGCGGTATGAGGAAGAAAAGCAGATACTGCCGCGCGGCGACTTCCGCAAGCTCGGAGGCTTCACGCCGGACGAGAGCAAAACCGTGCTGTCGGTCGAAATGTCCGCGCCCGCGGAGCTTTACCTGCGCGGATTCGTCGGAGAGCGGTACACCGGCGACGGCTGGACCGCGCTGTCCGCGTCACGCCGGGCGGAGAGCGCGAAAGAGTTTTCGTGGCTGCACGACCGGGGATTTTTTGCGCAGAACCAAATCGCGGAGCTGTCCGAAGCCCTGCGGATTAACGAAGAGACAAACACCGTTTCGGTGCAAAATCTGACCGCCGGGGCGGGCTGCGTCTACGCGCCGTACGAGCTTGCGGACGGCGCGCCGGACGCGGCGCAAATCGGCGACGCGGACTTGCCCGCCGCCGGACTGCGAGGTCAGCGAAAGTACGTTTACGAGACGACCGGCGTTTCCGTCGCAGGCTGCGACGCGCTTTACGACGCGCTCGCCGAGGCGTGGCGCGCGGGCGGCGGCGGCGTTACCGAGTACCTCAAGAGCGAAAACGTGTTCCGCGAGTACGTCTACGCGAACTACCTCGACTTGCCGGAAGCCGCGGCTGAAGCCGTGCGCGAAATGCTCGGCGGCGAGCTTCCGTCCGGCGCGGTCGGCTTCGAGGCTGCGCGGCAAATCGTACAGGACCGCGTTTCGTACTCGCTCGGATACAGCGAGACGCCCGCGAAGTACGCCGGCGGCGACTTTATGACGTACCTGACGGAGAGCGGCGAGGGATACGACCCGCACTTCGCGACCGCCGCGGTGCTGATGTTCAGAAGTCTCGGGATTCCCGCGCGGTACGTCGAGGGCTGGTACATTTCCGAAGCGGAGGCGAACGCCGCCGCCGCGAACGGAATCCCCGTCGCCGTGACGGAGGGCGCGGCGCACGCCTGGGCGGAGATTTACCGCGACGGCGTGGGCTTTGTGCCGTTCGAGGTGATACCGTCCGCGTCGTCGTCCGCGTCGTCAAGCGCGGCGCAGGAAAACGTGAACTTCACGGACGACGAGGAAGACCCGTCCGCCGCTCCGGATTTGCTTAAAATACTGCTCATAGTCCTGATTGCGGCGGTCGTCCTGCTCGCGCTCTGCTTCGCCGCGCTCGCGGTGCGGCGGCGGATTCGGGTCAAACGCTGGGAGCGTATGCTCGCTCGCGGCGCGCCCGGCGCGGCGGCGGAACAGCTCACCGCGTATATCGTGCGCCTGCTGCACCGTATGGGAATCGAGCGCGGAAACGAGTCGCTGTTCGCGATGAAAGACGCGGTGTCCGAAATGCTCGGCGGGGAGACGGCGGAGCTGTTCGCCGAAGCCGTCGCCATACAGCAGGAGGCGCGGTTCTCGGCGAAGCCGCCGGACGCGGCGCGGAGTGCCGGCGTGCGCGGACTCGCGGACACGGTCGCGCGGAGTCTGCGCGGGCGGAGCAAACTTCCGGTGCGGTTCCGGCTTAAATATATCGAATGTTTAATTTGAGGGGAGAAATAAAAGTGAACCGGATAAAAAGGATTCTCGCGGGACTTCTTGCGGCGGCAGCCGTATTTGCGCTTTTGCCGGTGCGGACGGTTTCCGCGGCGGCGAAAAAGCCGAAGATTACAATCGGCGACCCCGTCGTCCGGGACAAGGACGGCGTCGCCGTACAGTCGGCGAACCTCGGTTTCGCGCCGTTCGGAGACGCGTTCGGCACGAGCTATGAGCTTGACGCCGACCATCCGGACGAGGCTCCGACCGGGTACAACTTGTCCCAGAACTACATCACCTGGAACAAGCTCGGCTACGAGTTTCTCGGCTGGAGCGTCGCGGGAGGGAAGCCGGAGCTGGGGCTGTTCGAGGTCGGCTCGGGTATCAGCTATTCAAAGGACTATCCGGTCGCGAAGCTGCTCTCGCCGGCGGACCCGTCGAAAGACTGGAGCTTCACGTTTTTCGTCTCGGAGCGGCTGAGTCCGTGGATGTTCTGGAACAACGTTAAATTCGCGGACGGCTTCGAGTTCGCGCCTGTATTCCGCATCGTTGACGGCTACGACCCGACGGTTCCGCTCGCGGACGCGGGCGTTGAGACGCGCGAGCCGATACGCCGCGGCGTTAAGCCGCTTACCGCCGCGAGCTTTCAGGACGCGAAGCTGGTCGAAATCAAGGAAGTCGGAGGCGCGGCTAATTACGGAGGCACATACGGCGTTGATATTTACGACGATTACTGGGTTCAGGTTCCCGCCGATAAGACCGAGTTCAGCTTCGACGTTCCGATACCCGAGCAGGGCGCGGATCAGGTGAAAGTCTCGTACCGGGTCGGCACCGCGGGAAACAGCGGGGAATTAAAACAAGAGATTGTCGGGGATAAGCTCCGTATCACCGTCGATTACTCCGACCCGGACGCTTTCTACTACATCGGAAACGGAACTCAGCGGACGGCGGGCGGGTACGAATTTTGGACGGCGGGCGCAGTCACAGTTCAGGCGAACTATCCGGTGAAAGACACGACCGGCAGAATGCTGGACGCGTACCACACGGTGTACGCAGTCCGCTTCTTCCGTATGAGCGACGCGGGTTACTTCGACAACCAGTTTTACATCAATATCGCGGCGAAAAACCGCGAGTTTGCGGAGATTGCGAAGAACTACAACGGCTTTAGCTACGGGCAGTGGGCGGCGACGCACTACTACCGGCTTATGTTCAACAAGCCGGTCTCGTACGAGGTGTACAGATACTGGACGGAAGGCGTTTACCGCGCGAAGATAGAGAAATTCGTCGTCAACGGAATCGACGTTCCGGTGCCGGACACGCCGCCGGACGAGGAAATCCTGTACACGGTTCCGGGTATGGGCGGCGGCACGGTCGCGATAGGCGGCGGCAAGTTCGCGCGGGACGATTCGCTCGCGCTCAGGTTCAACAACCTGTACGCGGAGCGCGACCTGGACATCGAGGTCGTGTTTGAAAAGCTCGAGCCGAATTATACGGTGACTGCGGGCAACTCCGGCGACAAGGGCAAAATCGTCGAGACATACTTCGACCGCAGGAACGCGGACGGAGCGGACATATACGTCGCCGCGGTGAAGCTCGAAAACGGCAATGCGGTTGACGCGCTGACGCTCAACGGCAGGGAGCTTAAGCTCGAGCCGATACGCATAGAACAGACTTACGGCAAGTTCGGCAAGGGATTTTACCTGATATACGAGGTGCCGGTTAAGGCGGACACGACGCTCGGCGTGAAGTACAAGCCGTTCGACTACACTATGGAGCTGCGGGGTATCAATCCGTCCGGAGACGGCGTGCTCGCGGAATATACCCCGATGACCGCGGCGGTTGATTCGATCGAAAACAGACCGGGCTGGGCGGCTTACGCGCCCCTGCTCCCGGGAATCGCCGCGGTGCATATGATGTTTGAGGTCAAAACGGAGGGCTTGCTTTACGCGCAGGGCGAGACGAACCCCGGCAATCCGGACGCGTCGGTAATCAGAGTGTACGCGGGCGGCGCGTCGTCGGTCGGCGACGCGTCGAAGCTGCTCGGCGAAGCCGCGCTCAAAATGGACGGCTGGCAGAAAACGGGTTCGGAGTATATTAGGCTCTCGATTCCGTACGGCGGCGACGCGGACAACGACGCCTACACGGTGACGTATAACCGTAACGGACAGCTGCTCCGCGCCGTAACTTTTACGGCGGATACGGTACTGTTCAATCCCGAGGGACTTGAGCTGTACAACCACTACATAGAGACGTACGGCGACGACCGCTTCGGACAGCGCGTTTTTACGGACGCGGAGCGCGAAAGCGACGCGTTCAAGCTGTACGCGAGCTATTCAAAGCAGCGGTTTTATATGCGCGACAAGCTGGTTAACGCGCTGAAAGCAATCGCGGCGGCTCCGGAGGACGAGCGCGCCGAGCTGCTCGAAAAGTCGAAGCGCGAGCTTGAACGCGCGTCGCGGGGGATCGGAGCGAGCGTCGTTATGACGAACACCGTCGGGTACAGCCTCGCGCTCGTGCCGCAGGGCGCGACCGTCGCGAAAGCGATGTGCTCCGCGCTCGAGGCGGCGTATCCCGCGAACTGGAGCTTCGTAAACGCCGGAGGAATGGTCGGCGGATTCGGCAAAGGCGGCGTCGGCGCGGTCGTCGGCGGAAGCGGTATGGCGGGTTTTCTGTACTATAACGGCGTATACGCAAACGTCGGCGCGTTCGGCGCGGTCACGAGCGACGGCGACATCTGCACCTGGGGCGGACAGAACGCCGCGAACGTCAACGAAGCGGACGAGCTTAAGTCGCACTATCAGCAGATGAAAATATGGGATATAGCCGTACTCCACGACGTGTTCGGTTCGGAAGCCGCGCTCAAAGACGAGTGTATCGCGCGCGGCGCGACGCGGGACGAGCTTATCGGCAAGTTCGACGCGGAGATGATTGAGCGGCTTTTCCCGGAAGTAGATTTCACGCGCTTCGGGCGTATGGGCAGGGAGCTTAACGCGTTTGAACAGGCGAAGAAGATGGTATACGCGATAGGTCCGTTAACGGCGGCAAAGGGCGCGGCAATAGAGGCGGCGCGCGAAGCTCTCGATACGTCGCACGCGGCTTTGTTCACGCCCGGAGACAATAACTCCCAGATTACGGTGAATTTGCTGAAAATGCGCGAACACGGTCCGTATCTCGAGACAATCGAGACGCAGTACAGGATACTGACGGCTCCGGCTCCCGCGGACATTCGGGAGAAAGCGAATAAGGTGCTCTCCGGATACTCGGGCAAGATTTCAGCCAAGAACTCGAACATCGACACCGTTCAGGGTATGCTCACGCTTATAACGAAGGCGTATGCGGACGAAGTGCCGAACGCCGAGGACGTTACGCGCGAGCTTATCGCGCAGCTAAACAACACGCTGATACGGTACCCGGAGACAATAGACAAGAACTTCGCGAGCCGCGGCAGCGCGTACTTCTCGGTTATGACGCTGTCGCTCGGCGCGGGCGGCTACAACGCCGCGAACTTCATTGACTCGAACGGCGGCACGCACGATTTCACCGCGTATCTCAAGGACTATGACTCCGTTACGGCGGAGGGTACGGAGGCGGTCGCGCTCGCGCTCCTCGCGCTCGACAGCAAGCCTTACGACGTGCAGAACACCGCGATTCGCGCGCGTTACGCCGCGTGGCTCGCCGCGAACCAGACCGCGTCCGGCGCGTGGCTCGGCGACGGAGTATGGCTCGGCAACGGAATCCGCGGTATGCGGCTGCCTTGCGCGGACGCGACGGCTCTCGCGCTTGCCGCGCTGTCAAACTACCGGACAGACGCGTCGGCGGAAGCCGCGGTCGTCCGCGGCGTTTCCGGACTGCGCGGTTTCCAGAACGAATACGGCGGTATGCTCAACCGCTACGGCAGCTACGACACGATGACGACGACGCTTACGGTTATCGCGCTCGGCGCGCTCGGCATTGACCAGGACACCTGGAAAACAGCGCGCGGAAACAGCCTTATGAGCGCGATACTGAACGCGTGGAACGAGATTGACAACCTGTTCCTGATGAAGTACACCGAAGCCGACGAGTACGGCGCGCAGCCGTTCTCCGCACTGCTTGCTTACGGACGGACAAAGCAGAACAAGGGCAGCATATTCGACCTGCGCGACGTATTCGGCGAGGTGTACAAGGTACCCGTCGCCGCGGAGACGGACGGCTACAAGGCGTACGCCGAGATCGGCACGGAGTTCATCGGCGCAGTCATAGCGGCGGCGGCGGCGGACGGAGCGAAGACGATACGGTTCCAGATTGCGATTCCCGGCGACGGCAGACGGCTCGAGGAGGACGAGTACGAAGCGGAGTACGCCGGCTGGGCGGCGGTCAACGACGAAGACCTCGACCCCGAAACCGTGCGCGTCATACCGTGCAACACCGTGACGCTCAACTTGTTCGCCGGAGCGATGAACGCGCTGCGTCTCGCGCATATGAATCTTATAAGCGAGACGGACGTCGGTACCGTAAGTCTCGACGAGGGTTTCGTTACCGAAATCGCGAAAGCGACAAAGGTGCAGGCGACGTTCACGGCGGACGCGTCCGTCAGGGAATACTACGAGATAACGGCGGCAGCGGACGGCGCGGTGTGGAAATCAAGCCGCGAGGCGGACGTTAAAATCCCGGTGCCGATGCCCGACCCCGCGACGGTAATCGCGCTCGTACTCGACGACGGCACGGAACAGGTTTTCTGGAAAACCGCCGTCGTCCGCAATGCGCTGTCCGTTAAGGTCAAACTTCCGGCGACGCTTCGGGTGTACAGACCGTCCGTCGTGTACGGCGACATAGCCGAGGACAGCCGGTTCGCCGCCGCCGCGAAATTCGCGAAGGTACGCAATCTGTTTCTCGAGGAGGACGGAATGTTCCGCGAGGACGACCCGGTCACGCTCGCGGTACTGCTCCGCGCGCTCTACATACTCGAGGACAGCCCCGAAATGGACGTGCGGGTGTTCCCGAACTGGTACGAGGGCGGCAACGGCGGCTGGGTCTGGTATTACGACTGGAATCACGAGCTGCCTAAAGTAAGATACAACCTCGGTACGGAAACCGTTTTGGAGGATCAGTTCACGATATACGGAATCGAGGAGGACGCGTGGTTCCGCGACTATCTCATCTGGGGCGCGGACAACGGTATCGGACTCGGAGGGCAGACAATCGGGTACCCGAACAAGGCGGAGGACCTCGGCATCGTCGCGAGGAGTATGGTCGGCAGATACAACTTCAACGCGGAAACCGCGCTGACGCGGTTTCAGGTGCTGAGCGTACTGAGGGGCTACGCGGTGTATCTCGGTCTCGACGTGAGCCGCAAGGCGGACATTACGAACTTCACGGACTACTATGCGCGCAACACCGCGGAATGGTACAAGGAAGCCTGGAGCACCGACCTGCTCGGCTGGGCGGTGTACGAGGGACTGCTCGCCGCGGACGCGGAGGGTAAGCTGCGCCCCGGCTCGCGAATGACTAAAGGCGACCTGGCGCAGTCGCTTCAGAGTATGGTAATCAACATAAGCGGCGGCTTGCGCGGGCAGGACGAAAACGGGTATACGCAGACGATAATTCTCGGACAGCGCAACCGCGGGGACCCCGCTCCCGAAGCGAGACCCGGAACCGGCGGCGGGTGGTCGTCGTCGCCGTATGCGACTCCGAACGCGCCGAGGCAGCCGCTCCCCGACGAAAATCAGCCGGAGCCGCAAGATAATCTCACCGTGCCGGAGACGGCTCCGCCGACTCCGCCGCCGGACGAGCCGCCGGAGCCGGAGGATTCGCTTAAAGTCGATACCGACGTTACGCAGGTGACGCGCGACAACAAACTGACGACGGCGATAATAATCGGCGCGTCGTTCGTCACCGCAACGGGCGCGGCGGCGACTATCGTGAGCGCGCGCCGCCGTCGGGCGGCAAAACGCTAATTTTCAAAATCGGGAGAATTATGAGAGAGACGCTTCAGAAAATCCTCGGCGAGGTCAGAAAAGTTATCGTCGGCAAAGACGGCGTTATCGAAAAAGTGCTGATGGCGGCACTCGCGCCGGGACACGTCCTGCTCGAGGACGTGCCCGGCGTGGGCAAAACCACGATGACGCTCGCTTTCGCGAAAGCCCTCGGTCTCGAGACGCGGAGAATTCAGTTCACGTCGGACACTATGCCGTCCGACGTCGCCGGCTTTTCGTCGTATGACAGCCGGGCGGAGGACTTCGTTTACAAACCGGGCGCGATTATGACGAACCTGCTGCTCGCGGACGAGATAAACCGCACGTCGAGCAAGACGCAGTCCGCCCTGCTCGAAGCAATGGAGGAGGGTCGAGTCACCGTTGACGGCGTGACGCGGGAGCTGCCCGCGCCGTTCCTCGTCCTCGCGACGCAGAACCCGGCGGGCAGCGCGGGTACGCAGCTTCTGCCGCCGTCGCAAATGGACAGGTTCGTTATCCGGACAAGCATCGGCTATCCGGATTTCCAAAGCCAGGTGAGTATTCTGCGCGACCGTCGCGACGGCAATCCGCTCGACAAGGTGGAACCGGTGCTGACGCGCGGTCAGCTGCTCGAAATAATCGAAACTGCGGGGCACGTTTTCGTCCGCGACACGGTGTACGAGTACATAACGAGCCTTGTCGAAGCGTCGCGGACGCACCCTATGGTAACGCTCGGACTCAGTCCGCGCGGCGCGCTCGCGCTGTGCCGTATGACAAAGGCGTACGCTCTGCTCGCGGGACGTGACTATGCCGCGCCGGAGGACGCCGCCGCCGTGTTCCCCGACGTCGCGGGACACCGGCTCGTGCTGAACGCGAAAGCGCGGTTCAACGAACTCGGCTCGCAGGGCGTTACGGACGAGATTCTCGCGTCGGTCAATATGCCCGTCGTGCGGGAAATTAAGTAGATGCGGAAGTCGGGAATCGCAGTATGGGTACTCGTAACGCTCGCGCTGGCGGTACTGCTTGCGTTCACGGGGACGCGTACCGCGGTCATACTGCTCGTTGCGGCGGTTGTACTGCCGCCGGCGCAAATGCTGCTCGCGGTACTCGCCGCGCCGCGCGTCACCGTGGAAATCGCTATGCCCGCGACCGTCAAAAAAGGCTTGTCCGCGCAGGGCAAGGTCGTTATCCGCAACCGCAGTCTGATACCCGTGGCGCGGGTGAGCACGGAGGTCGGAGTATTAAACCTGCTGACGCGGGAGCGGCGCGTGTTCGCGTTCGGCTGTTCGCTTATGCCGCGCGGCAGCGCGGAACTGCCGTTCGTCTTCGGCAGCGAAACTTGCGGACAGCTTGTGTTCGACAGGAGCGGCGCGCGGGTCGGAGACCTGCTCGGGCTGTATTCGCCTAAAACCCGCGAGACGGAGCCGCCGCCGTTCCGCCGAATCGTAGTGCCGGAGCTGTTCACGGCGGACGTGCGTCTCGCATCGCGCGATACACCGGCGGGGGACGACGCGTCGCGCTACCTCGGCAAAAAGGGGTGGGACCGCTCGGAGGTATTTCAGCTGCGCGACTTCGCGGAGGGCGACAGTCAGAAGCAGATTCACTGGAAGCTGACCGCGAAGCACGGACGGTTTATCGTCGCCGACCCGTCGGAGCCGATTGAACATTCCCTGCTCGTATTCTGGGACGGCGCGGGAATCCCGGACGGCGCGCCGCCGTCCGTCGCGGACGCGCTCGCCGAAGCTCTCGTCACCGTGTGCGCCGCTCTCGCGGAGAACGGAATACCGTACAGTCTCGCGTGGGGGAGCGGAACGCCCGGCCGCCCTGCGGTCAGGGAAATCACGGTGATAAACGACCTGTACGACGCGGTGCCGGAGATACTCTCCGTCGCGCGGACGGACGGCGGAGCTTTCGACGGGCTTGAGGGCTGGCGCCGCGTCGCGTACTTCTCGGGGCGCGTCATTCCGGAGGCGGACGAACTCGCGGGGCGCGTGTCGGCGTTCATCTGCGCCGCGGACGCGGAGGAGCTTCCGGCGGCGGACGGCTCCGCGGTCGTGTTCTCGCCCGCGGACTATCGGAGCGCGCTCGCCGACGTACTCGTTTAGCGGAGACCGAAATGAAAAATCTTATGAAAAACGCAATACCGGACGCGCTCGGCAGAACCGCGCTCGCTTTCGCGCTGTTCTGCGGACTTGCGGCGACGGCGTGGAACGCGCTCGCGCTCGGCTCGCTCAAAACGGCGGGAGCCGTATCGGTCGCGGTCGGCGGAGCCGTGTGTATCCTGCTCTGCGCCGTGACCGGAAAGCGCGCGCGGCGCGGCATATACGCGCTGCTTGCCGTCGCTCTCGCCGTTACGGCGATGTTCGCGAGCGGCTATATCAGCGACGGCTGGAGCATAGTGTTCAACCGCATATTCTCCGGCTTTGAGCTGCGTTACGGACGGATATTCCCGTACTTCAAATCCGGTCTGACGGAGGGGCGGCCGGACTTATGCGCGGCGGTGTTCCTCGTCTTTCCGACCGTCCCGCTCGCCGTGTGCGCCGCGAAAACCGTCTGCGCGCGCACGGTTTGGCGGTTCGCGTTCCCGGTTTTCGCGGCGGCGATATGGGCTGGCGCGGCGGTTTTCCGCCTGCCGGTACCGGGACTGCCGCCCGTGCTGTTCGGACTTGCCGCGGTCGGTATGCGCGCGCGCTCGGTAATGCTCGGAGCCGCGTCGCCGGACGGCGGGAAAGCGATTCTGCCGGTAATGCTCGCGCTCGCGCTGATTGCGGGAGTATTCGCGCTGCCCGCCGCGCTTATTGCGGGCGGCGGAGAGCGAGACGCGGCGGCGCGGCGCGGCGCGGTCGCGGAGCGGATTCACGGTCTGCGGTACCACGTCTCGGACTCCGCGATGCCGGAGGGAGACTTCCGCGGACTCGGCGGCTTCGAGCCGTCCGACTCCGCCGCGTTGTATGTGACGGCGGACGACCCGAAGCCGATGTATCTGCGCGGCTGGTCCGGCGGCGTGTACACCGGTTCCGGCTGGGAGGGACTCGGCGCGGAAGCCCTCGGCAAATACGCGTCCGCGTTCTCGTGGATGCACTCCGCGGACTTTTTCGGGCAGACGCAGTACGCCGCGCTCGCGGACGCGCTCGGTATAAGCGGGGAGAGCGGAGTTATAAAAATCGAAAACGTCTCCGCCTGCGCCGCGAACGAGTTTTCGGCGTACGAGCTTACCGGAAAAGTACCCGGCGCGAACGCGGTCGGCGACGTTTATGTGAAGTCCGCCGGGCTTCGCGGCGAGCGCGAATATACGCTGAACGTCTCGGACGTGCCGATTGAGCGTTACGGGCTGGTGTACGACCTTATGGCGGACGCGGGCTATGCGAACGTCCCGGAGGTGTACGAGTATCTGCGGTACGAGGGCGCGTACAGGGATTTCGTATACGGCGAATACCTCGCGGTGCCGCGCGACGCGCACGGCGCGGCGCGCCGTCTGCTCGCTCCGTTGAATCTACCGGAGGGCGCGAAAGTCTCGTTCGCGGAGGCGCAGAGAATCGTGCTGTACTGCCTGCTGAACGATTACGAATACAGCGAAACGCCGGGTACGGCTCCCGCCGACCGCGACTTCGCCGTGTGGTTTCTCGAGGAGAGCAGGAGCGGATACTCCCCGCACTTCGCGACCGCCGCCGCGCTGCTGTTCCGCGAACTCGGATTCCCGACGCGGTACGCCGAGGGATACGTCATTACCGCGGAGGACATTCTCGCCGCGGACGGCGGCAGGATAGAGGTACCCGAAAGCCGCGCCCGCGCCTGGGTCGAGATTTACCGCGACGGCGTCGGCTTCATACCGTTCGAGGTCACGCCGCCGTTTATAGCGGATTCGCCATACACGCCGCCGCCGCAGTCGGGCGGAGCCGGAAGCTCCGGAATTATTGAGCCGCCGACGGAGGAGCCGGAGGAACCCGCGCCGCGGATTACTCTCACGCAGATACTGCTGATACTGCTCGCGGTGCTGCTGTTTCTGCTCATCGCCGCCGCCGCGTACCTGTTTATCAGACGGCGGGTGATACTGAAGCGGCGCGGCGCGCTGCTCAACGACCCGGACAACGCCGAGGCGGTGTGCTGGACTGCGGCGTACGCGGCTTCGCTGCTCGCGCACCTCGGCATACCGCGGCGGAACGGCTCGCTGCTCGCGCTCGTGCCGGAAGCGGAGCGTATGTTCGGCGGGGAATTCGCCGCGGAATACGAGAACGCCGCAAAGGTTTTCCGCGCCGCGGCATTCGACCCGAAGCCGCTGCCGGACGAACACCGCGCCGCCGCCGGAGCTTTCGCGGAAGACGTTCTCAAACTGCTGAAGACCGCGAATCCGCCGCTGAAAAAGCTCCGCCTGAAGTGGATACTGTGCGTCTGGTGACGACGAAATTTGTTGAAAACAAGGAGTGCAAACTATGAAAAACTACTTCAAAAGAATCGCCGCAATCGTTCTCGCACTGACGCTCACGCTGACGTTATCGCTCACCGCGACGGCGTTCGCGGCGACGACAACGACTGCGCTTGACAAAGCTGTTACCGACACGGCGGCGTATATGCACAAAACCGTGACGAAGCCGGAGGTCGGTTCGGTCGGCGGCGAGTGGGCGGTCATCGGACTGGCAAGAAGCGGCTACGCCGTGCCGGATTCGTATTATCAGACGTATTACGCGACCGTTGAAGCCTACGTCAAGGACTGTGAGGGCGTGTTGCACGAGAAGAAGTACACGGAATACTCCCGCGTGATTCTCGGTCTGACGGCGGCGGGGTACGACCCGCGCAACGTCGCGGGCTACGACCTAACCGCGCCGCTCGCGGACTTCGATAAAACGATTTGGCAGGGTATTAACAGTACGGCTTATGCGCTGATTGCGCTCGACAGCAGCGAGTACGCGAATACACAGCGCGACAAATATATCGCGGAGATTCTGCGCCGCCAGATGCCGGACGGCAGTTGGACGGAGTATGGCGCTTCGGACACGACAGGCTTTGTGTTGCAGGCACTCGCGGCGTATCAGGACAAGCCGGAGGTCAAAGCCGCGACGGATAAGGCGGTCGCGTTCCTGTCAAAATTACAGGACGCGCAAGGCGGGTACTCGTCCAGCGACGGCGCTTGCGTAGAAAGTGCCGTGCAGGTGCTTGTCGCGCTGTGCGAGCTTGGAATTTCCGTGGACGACGCGCGCTTTGTCAAGAACGGCAAGACGCTCGTGGACAATATTCTATCATTCCAAAA
>JAITNK010000049.1 GCA_031290515.1 Oscillospiraceae bacterium | reverse complement strand
CCGCTATTGCCCGCCGAAGTCGTGAAAGGATACCAACCACTAAAACTCCAGTTTTCCAGGTAATTTTCCGCGAGCACCTCTACGCTGAATTGCGAGCCGGGCAAGACGTTTGTTCCGTCCTCCTGAAATTTTAACAAAGTAAAGTAATTGACAGGCGTAAACTTAGCAAAATATGTATATCCGGCTCCGTCCTCCGGCGCATACGAATACCACCCGGAGAAATGGTCATTGACAAGTGAGTACTTCTCTATATAGCCGTTCGGCTCTACATACATCCACCGCATCGGCAGGTCGCCGCCGGTTGAATATCCTGACGGCGCGGTAAATTCAACGAGATAATAATGACCCGGCAGCAGCTCAAATTCTTCTGAGGCGTAATAGCCGTGACCGTATGCTCCGCGATCGGAATTATAATAGCTGACGCTGCTTCTTGCGCTTAGCAAACTATTGCCCAATACAGAAATGACGTTTGTATCGCTATCGGTTTCGGAAATCGTGACGGTTCCGCCCTGAACGGATATGCCCGGTATCTCGGCGGGTACGCCGATAACCTGGAATTTCACGGAGTCGGGGGGATTGCCTGCGGCGGTAAAGAGCGGCAGCAGGGCAAGTAACAGAACGGCAGTAAGTATGATACCGATAAATTTGTTTTTGGTTTTCTTCGCCATTGCGAGTATCCTCTTTTCCTGATTTTGACATATGCCCGGGATAGTATACTTTCCCGGGGTGCGAAAACGCATAGTTCATATATTAACATACTGATCCATAATTTGCAAGATATAAAACATTTTTTGGCAGAAATACTCGGCTGAAGGCACATTTTGTCAGGGTAGTTTGTAAGTTTTGTTTATCCGGCTATGACGATTGTTGTTGCAGCGCGTCAGAATTATAATGCATATACCTCATTTTTGTCGCCGGCGCGCCGAACCGGGATTCCCGGAGCGCAGCGGCTGAGCTGTAAAATAAATATTGCAAAAAATGTACAACGGTGATACAATAAAAGTGAATATAAGGATATTTGCCGTAACGAAGGTATATCTATGACGAAAGCACGAATCACAACACGCATCGCCGCGGCGACGACGGCGATAGCCGCGCTTTTGCTGATTTCGTCCTGTATGCTGTCGTCGGCGGACGAGCTGTTCGAGCTGCCGCGCGTACCGAACGGGTTGCTTAACTTACAGTATCAGCTCGCGCAGGTGACTGACCGCGGCGCGCAGTACTCCCCTCCTCAGTCGGGCGTTAACCGCCAGTCGCTTCAACTCGTCGATCTCGCCGGAGACGGCAATACCGCGGCGGTGGCGTTTTTCTCGACGCTTCAGCCGAGCCCGCTGAAAGTATACGTCTACCGCGCGGACGCGGACGGCGCGTACCAGATAGCCTCGGTAATCGACGCGGCGGGCGATTCGTTCGACCAGGTGTACTACGCCGACCTCGACGGCGACGGTATCCTCGAAATCATAGTGGGGCAGAGACTCAGCGAAACGCTGCGCTGTTATTCGGTGTACTCATCGGGAGACGACCTCAGATACAGTCTCGCGGCTTCCGGCGACTACACCGCGATGACGGTCGCCGAGCTGCCGGATTACCGGTCGAGCCTGTTTTCCGTCCTGATCGACTCCCGCGGGGGCGGCGGCACGGCGGAAGCTATGCTTATGGGCGCCGGTAAGACGATTGAGCGGCACACGGACAGGCTTACCGGCGGCGTTACCGAGATACGTCAGCTCGTTCTCGGCTTACTGTCGGACGGAGCCGTTGCGGCGTACGTCGATTCCCTCGCGGACGGCGAGTATATCGTGACGGACGTGTTTACCGCGTCGGGAGACGGTCTCGTCAACGTCGCGCTGCTGTCCGGCGGGGAAAACCCGACGCGCAGAAGCGCGCGGTACACCGACGTTTACTCGGCTGACAGGACGACGGTGCGGGACGGAGTTATAGACGTTCCGGTGGATATTTACCCGCAGGGCAGAGCGGACGCGCCGGCAGGCTATATCATCGACAGGTACGACTTCGATTCGCGCGGGAATATGACGTTCGCCTGCAACACCTACCGCGACATTTACGACGAGTGGTACATCGTTATGCCGCCGTCTTTCCGGGAACAATACTCCGTCCGCGCGGGCGCGAACCCGGCGGTACTCGGCGAAACGGTGACGGCGTTCACGGCGACCGAAAACGGCGAGAGCGTCATATTCCTCAAAGTCTATGAGCTTACCGGGGACAACCGGGAGGAGCGCGCCGCGCTGCCGGGACGGTTTGTGCTGTACGACAGCCTGCAAATCATAATCGCGGCGGAAATCGTACCGGGCGACGCGTCGCGGGAACTCGACGAGAGCTATATTATCGAAAACTTCGGCAGAATACTGCCGATTTGGAATAACGAATTGGAGTGAGTGTTATGGCAAAGGAAAAAAAGGGAGACGTGTACCCGGAGCCGCGTCTTAAGATTCTCGTCATCGAGGACGACCCAGCGATACGCGGATTTGAGGTGATGCAGCTTCGCCGCGCGGACTACGAGCCGGTCGAGGCGGATTCGGGGGAGAGGGCGTTCGAGATGCTCCGGATACACCAGGACATTCGTATGTGCCTGATTGACATCGGGCTTCCGGAGTCCGAGACCGAGGGCTTTGAACTCTGCCGCAGAATCCGCGCCGCAGACCAGAAAATGGGAATCATTATGGTCTCCGCGAGGTCGCTCGAGCAGGACAAGGTCACGAGCCTTATGACCGGAGCCGACGATTATATCGAAAAGCCGTTCTCGACGGCGGAGTTCCTCGCGCGGGTGGACACGCTGTTCCGCCGCATCTCGGTTTTCGGTTCGGTTATGGCGGACGAAATAATTCAGGGACCGTTCTGCCTCAACCTGCGCAACAGGACGCTTGACAAAAACGGCGAGCGAATCAAGATGACGTCGGTAGAGTTCCTGATTATGAAAATGTTTATGGAAAACCCCGGCAAGGCGGTTTCGCGCGCGGAAATCCTCGACACGGTCTGGGGGCGCGACTATTTCGGCGAGCTTAAAATCGCGGACGTCAACATACGCCGTCTGCGCGTCAAGGTAGAGGACTCGCCGGAGCACCCGGTACATATCCTGACCGAGTGGGGTTACGGATACAAGTGGGAAATAGGTTAGCGCGGACATAAAGCAGTTATCCGCGAAAGGAGGCGCGCCGTGAGTCTTTCCGGCTATATCGCATCGGTTAAGGCGAAGTTCCGCGCCGCGCCGTCGCCGAGGGCGCAGAACAAGCTGCGGACGCGCTGGATACGGAACAGCGTACTCGTCGCGGGTACCGCCGTCGTCGTCGCCGTTATCGCGTTCGCCGCGGTGTACTACAACTACTACTACTCCGCCGTCCGCACCGCAATCGAGACGAAAGCGAAAACCGCGTCGGACTTCTTTGAGAGCTATACCGCCGGGTCGTACTATGAGTATTACAGCTCGGCAATCAGCTATACGCAGTCGTTCCCCGAGCGCGACAGGCTCGAACTGCAATTCGTCACGCCGGACGCGCGCGTCGTCACGTCGTCGCTCGGGCTTCCCGCGGGGACGACCGGCAACGCGCCGGACATTGACGCGGCGGTCGCCTCCGGCGCGATTTCCGTCTGGGTCGGCAAGCGCGGGATTACGGACGAGCGCGTTATGGCTGTATCCGCGCCGCTGCGAACCTCGTCCGGACAGCTTATCGGGGTAATGCGGTATATAACCGGGCTTTCCCGCGTCGAGAGACAGATTACGGTCAGCACGCTGTCGATTGCCGCGGCGGGAGCCGCCGTGCTCGTAATCGTCATATTTATGAACATACTTTTCATCAGGCACGTAATTGCGCCGGTCGGGGACATCACGACGCTCGCGCGGAGAATCGCGGACGGGGCATACGGCGCGCAAATCGAGAACCGCTACGGCGACGAAATCGGCGAAATGGTCGAGACTATCAACGAAATGTCGCACCAAATCGGGCAGAGCGAGAAGATGAAAACGGAGTTTATCTCGACGATTTCGCACGAACTGCGAACGCCGCTCACCGCAATCACCGGCTGGGCGGAGACAATCCGCGACGAATCGGAGGAGCAGAACGACGCGGATTCGGGAGTTTTGCAGGGAATCGACGTTATACTGCACGAGGCGCGCCGGCTCAACAAAATGGTTGAGGAGCTGCTCGAGTTCACGCGGATGGAGGACGGCAGATTCAAACTCAACATCGAGATGATTGACCTGGTCAGCGAGGTCGAGGAAGCGATTTTCACCTATCGCGAGCTGCTTAACACGAACGACATAACGCTGCGGTATCTGCCGTACGACGGGGAGCTTCCGCTTCTCCCGGGAGACCCGAACCGGCTGAAGCAGGTGTTCTTCAACCTGCTCGACAACGCCGCGAAGTACGGTAAGGACGGCAAGCGAGTGGACATTTCGGTTACGCTTCGCGGGGATTACGCCGCCGTCACAGTCCGGGACTACGGTCCCGGGGTTCCTCCCGGCGAGCTTTCGCAGGTCAAGACGAAGTTTTTCAAAGGCTCGAACTTCCGCGAACGGGGAAGCGGCATCGGGCTTGCCGTCTGCGACGAGATAATGAGGTATCACGGCGGGTCTTTGCTTATTGAAAACGTTACGGAAAGCGGCGGCGCAAAGCCGCTCGGACTGCGCGCCGCCGCGCTTTTGCCGCTTACGAACACAAAGAATCTTAGCGTCGCGCTCTGAGTGTCCGCACTCGGCGCGGCGCGGTTGGGAAACGGTTTGAGAAATAATACGGCAGACAAAAACGAATCCGGCGCGGAGTTTAAGACGACAATCGGCGGTCAGGCTCTGCTCGAGGGAATCCTTATGCGCGGACCGTCGAAGCAGTGCATCGCCGTGCGCACGAAAGACGGCATAGTCAAAAAAACCACTCCGCTCAGGCTGACGAAAGACAGGCACAAAGCCGCGGGCTTTCCGTTTATCCGCGGCGTCATAAACTTCGGCGCGTCTATGACCGCGGGGGTCCGCGCGCTTATGTATTCCGCGGAGTTCATCGACGTCGGGGACGACGAGCCGTCCGAGTCTAAATTCGATAAATGGATAGAAAAGAAGCTCGGCGGAGAGAACGCGGAAAAGGTAATCGTCGCAATATCCGTCGTATTCGGAATCGGACTGTCGGTGCTGCTTTTTATGCTTCTGCCGACGGTTATTGCGGGCTTCGCGACGCGTTTCACCGAAGCCGCAATCGTAAAAAATCTGATTGAGGGTTTACTGCGGATAATCATATTCGTCGCGTATATCGGGCTGACCTCGATGATACCGGATATGAAGCGCGTCTGGAAATACCACGGCGCGGAGCATAAAACGATATTCTGCTACGAGAAAAACCTGCCGCTCACGGTGGAGAACGCGCGGATTCAGCCGCGCTGTCACCCGCGCTGCGGCACGAGCTTTATGCTCATCGTTATGGTCGTCAGCATACTCGTGTTTTCGGTTTTCCGGTGGCAGGGCGTACTGTTCCGGATTGTGTCGAGGCTGTTGCTGCTTCCGGTCGTCGTCGCCGTCAGCTATGAGCTTATCAGGTGGACGGGACGGCACGACAACGCGGTGACGCGCGTCATTTCCGCGCCGGGCAAGGCGTTGCAGCGGCTTACGACGAGCGAGCCGGACGACTCTATGCTCGAGGTCGCGCTCGCCGCGCTCGCCGAGGTGCTGCCGGAGACGGACGGCGCGGACAAGTGGTAGTTCCGAATCCGCCGCGTGCGGCGATATTCATAATATTGCCGCGACGGGCGGATAACAGGGGGGCGAGCGGGGCTGCACACTTATTACGATATATACCTCGAGACGCGGAAATCTCTCCGCAGCGCGGGCGTCGCGGCGTTCGAGCTTGAGGCGCGGCTCATCGTCGAACACGCATCCGGAAAAAAGCGCGCGGACTACATCGCGTCGGACAGGCTCTATCCGCCCAGCCCGGAGTTCGAGAAGACCGTGCTTGAGTCTCTCGCGAGACGGCTCGGCGGCGAGCCGATTGCCTACATCACCGGCGAGTGGGAATTCTACTCGCTTCCCATACGCGTCACGCGGGACACGCTTATTCCGCGCACGGACACCGAGCTGCTCGCGGAGCGCGCTATCGCGTACATAAACCGCCGAGGAGGGGAGACCGTGCGCGTACTCGACCTCTGCTGCGGCACCGGCTGCGCCGGAATCGCGATAGCCGTTAACTGCGGCGGAGTACGGCTGACGCTCGCGGACAAGTTCGAGGAGGTCGTGCGCGTCGCGCTGCACAACGTCGGGCGGCACAATCTCGCGCGGAGAACGCTCGTTATGATAGCGGACGCTCTGAAACCGCCTCCGGCGGCGGCGGCTTACGACGTAATCGTCTGCAACCCGCCGTATATTCCGGCGAAGCGGATAAAAACGCTCGACCGCTCGGTTAAGGACTTCGAGCCGAGGTCCGCGCTCGACGGCGGAGCCGACGGTCTGGAGTTTTACCGCGCAATCGCCGGCAACTGGAAACGCAGTCTCGCGCCGGATGGACGTATGCTGTTCGAGGTCGGCGAGGGTCAGGCGGACGCGGTCTGCGGAATACTGCACGAAGCGGGGTTCGACGCGGTGGCGGTGACGCGCGACACCGGCGGGGTCGAGAGAGTGGTCGAGGCGGAGCCGTCGGCTATGCTGAAGTAATATTTCTTGCATATTGCGGCGGAATTTGATAGAATATGCATACGGCTGACGAAGCCGTGCGGCGCGGGATTCGCGCGTCCGCGCGGCAAAGAGCGGCGCGCAGTCTTTGCCCGACCGGGCGAATAATGTAATAAACCGTGAAAGGTAACATAATTATGGCGGAGAGAAAAAAACCAATCGTACTCGTGACGCCGGCGGAGGACCGCAAAAAGGCGCTCGAAACCGCGCTCGCGACGATTGAGAAATCCTACGGTAAGGGCAGCATTATGCGGCTCGGAGAGACAATTCTCGAAAACGTGGAAACAGTCAGCACCGGAAGCCTTGCGCTGAACCTCGCGCTCGGGGTCGGCGGCGTTCCCAAGGGACGCATTATCGAGATATACGGACCGGAAAGCTCCGGAAAGACCACGCTCGCGCTCCACATCGTCGCGTCGTCGCAGAAAAACGGCGGCGAATGCGCGTACATAGACGTGGAACACGCGCTCGAGCCGGCTTACGCCCGCTCGCTCGGCGTTAACATAGACGATTTGCTTATCGCGCAGCCCGGTTCGGGAGAGGACGCGCTCGCGATATGCGACACGCTCGTGCGCTCCGGCGCGCTTGACGTTGTGGTCGTGGACTCGGTCGCCGCGCTCGTACCGCGCTCCGAGCTTGAGGGAGAAATCGGAGACTCGTCGGTCGGCGTGGTCGCGCGGCTTATGTCGCAGACGCTCCGCAAGCTCGCGGGGGCAATCTCGCGGACGCAGTGCATCGTGATATTCATCAACCAGCTTCGCGAGAAAATCGGCGTGATGTACGGCAACCCGGAGACTACGCCGGGCGGACGCGCGCTGAAATTCTTCGCGTCGGTCAGAATCGACGTGCGGCGCGGAGAGGCAATCAAAGAGGGCAGCACGATAATCGGCAACCACACGAAAGCTAAGCTCGTCAAAAACAAGGTCGCGCCGCCGTTCAAAACCGCGGAATTCGACATTATGTACGGCACCGGCATCTCGCGCGTCGGCGAAATCGTTGACCTCGGGACGGAGCTTGACCTCATCGACAAGGGCGGCGCGTGGTATACCGTCAACGGACAGCGGCTTCAGGGGCGCGACGCGGCGAAGCAGTATCTGACCGAAAACCCGGAAGTTGCCGACGAGCTTGAACAGAAGATTTACGAGAACGCCGACAAGCTTAAAGCCGCGCAGGCGGCGAAGCCGATAGTGTCGTCGGGAAAGAAAGTATCCGTCACCGCGTCCGACGACGGAGTTGACATCGCGGCGGACGATTTCGACGAGTGAGCTATTATAACCGGAAAAACTATTCAAAGGATCAGGACGACAACGTACAAGACAGTAAAAAAGAAGCAAAACCCGAAGCCTCCGCGCACAACCGTGCGCTCGCTCTGCTGAACAGACGCGCATACTCCGAGGGCGAGCTGTACGACAAGCTCGTCTCGCTCGGCGAGCCGGAAGAGAGCGCGGCGGAGTGCGTCGCCTGGGCGAAAAGTCTCGGCTTCGCGGACGACCTCGAGTACGCACGCGGCATAGCGCGCAGCTATACGCGGCGCGGTTACGGAGCCGGACGCGTCAGAAACGAGCTGTACCGCCGGAAGGTTCCGCGCGAGCTGTGGGACGAAGCGATGCCGGCGGAGGAAACGGACTCCGGCGCGCCGGAGGGCGCGGTCGAGCTGCTCCGCAAGCGGCTTCGCGGCGAAACCCCGGACTACGCGGAGAAGCAGAAAGCGGTCGCCGCGCTCGCCCGGCGGGGCTTCTCGTGGAGCGAGATTTCGGCGGCTTTCGGTGCTTATTTGGAGGAACTGTCGGTTGATAACGATTCGTGAGCTGACCGGGGACGACATAGAATCCGCGGGGCTTATCACAAACGCGTCCGGGAGGTTCACGCCGGACGCGGTAGATATTATCGAAAACGCGCGGATTGAGCGCGAAGCGGGACTCGACACCCTCGCTTACGGGCTTATGCACGGCAAAACGATGGTCGGCGTCGTGACTCTGCGCGCGGACGACCGCCGCGACACGCTCTCCGTGTGCGAGTTTTTAATCGGCGACGCTTACAAACGCCGCGGCTTCGGGAAAGCCGCTATGCTCGCGGTCGTCGGCTTCGCGGCGGCAAACGGCTATCGCGGACTCGACCTCGCCGTACACGCGTCGAACGCCGCGAAGCGGCTTTTCGAGAGCGTCGGCTTCTATCCGACCGGCGGCTTCAGCGCGGAGGCTTTCGAGCTTATGACGCTGACGCTCGGTGCGAAGCGATGAGGGTTAGGACGGTCGCCATCGTGTCCCTCGGGTGCGCGAAAAACCTTGTTAACAGCGAACAAATGGCGGCAAAGCTCATACTCGCGGGGTACGAAATCGTACCCGAAGCGGACGGAGCCGACGCGGTCGTTGTCAACACCTGCGGCTTTATCGACGCGGCGAAGCGCGAGGCGATAGACGCGATACTCGAGGCGGGCGAGCTTAAAAAAGCCGGGCGGCTCCGCAAAATCATCGTCGCGGGGTGTCTCGCCGAGCGGTACTGCGACGAGATAGCGCGGGATCTCCCGGAGGTTGACGCGATTGTCGGCGTCGGCGCGTTCGGTGAAATCGTCGCGGCGGTAGAAGCCGCGGTTTCGGGCAGTCCGCTCGTGCTGACGGCTCCGCCGGAAGCGGCGGACGACGACGCGCCGAGGATTCAGACCACGCCGCGCGCCTGGGCGTATCTCAAAATCGCGGACGGGTGCGACAACCGCTGCGCGTTCTGCGTAATCCCTCAGATTCGCGGCAGATACAGGTCGCGGAAGCCGGAGCGCGTAATCGCGGAAGCGCGGCACCTAACGGAAAACGGTGCGCGCGAGCTGATACTCATCGCGCAGGATACGACGCGCTACGGCAGCGATTTGAAGTCCGGCGCGAACCTCGCGTCCCTGCTGCGGGAGCTTGCGGAGATTGACGGGTTGCGGTGGATTCGGGTACACTATATGTACCCCGACGCGGTGTCGGACGAACTGCTCGCGCTGTTCGCCGAGGGCGGAAAGCTGCTGCCGTACTTCGATATTCCGGTTCAGCACATAAACGGCGCGATTCTCAAAAGTATGCGGCGGCGCGGCACGGCGGAGGACATACGGACGCTGTTCGCGAAGATACGCGCCCGGGTACCCGGCGCGGTTATCCGCACGAGCCTTATCGCGGGTCTTCCGGGAGAGGGCGAAGCGGAGTTCGACGAGATTTGCGCGTTCCTCCGCGAGAGCGGAATCGAGCGCGCGGGAGTTTTCGCGTTTTCGCCGGAGGAGGGCAGCGAGGCTTACGGTATGCCGCGCCCGGACGACGAAACGGCGGCGCGCCGCGCGGAGCTGCTGTCCGACGTCGCGGCGGAGAACGCGTTAAAATACGCAGGTTCCCGCGCCGGAAGTCTGACGGAAGTCCTGATTGAGGAAAAAACGGACGGCGGATACCTCGCGCGGAGTTTCGCGGAGTCGCCGGACGTTGACGGATATATTACGGTCGTTGCGAAGGACGGCGCGCTTTGTACCGGCGAGTTCCGCACGGTGACAATCACCGAAGCGCGCGACGGAGTGCCGGTAGCGTTTCTGAAGTGAGAGCCGCCGAAGCGGCGTTCCCCGTGCGAAGCGCGGAGCGAAATGAGGGCTTTGCCCGAATGAGAGGTTAAATGAACACCGCAAACAAACTGACGCTTTTCCGCGTCGCGATGATACCGTTGCTGCTCATAGTGCTGTACTGGGGTTTCTCATACAGCGCGTACGTCGCCGCGCTCATTTTCGTTATAGCGTCGGTGACGGATTTTATCGACGGCTACATTGCGCGCTCGCGCGGGCAGGTCACGGACTTCGGCAAGTTTCTCGACCCGCTCGCGGACAAGGTGCTTGTGTTCGCCGCGATGATGTGGTTCACCGCGGAGGGCGTTATGCCCGCGTGGGCGACGCTCGTCGTGATTATGCGCGAATTCGCCGTCACCGGACTGCGGCTCGTCGCGGTGTCGGGCGGCAAGGTGATTGCCGCGGCCTGGTCCGGCAAGGTCAAGACTGCGGCGACGATGTCCTGCATAACGCTGATGTTTTTCACCGAGGAGTTCACGGTCTGGTTCCCGGGTCTGCCGGGGCAAACCGACAGGTACGTCGCGGGAGTGTGCGTCGGGATTATCCTCGTCACGACGCTGTATTCCGGCGCGGAGTATTTCGTGAAGAACCGCAAGTGCATTGATTTTAAGAAATGATACATACGGCTAAACTGCGTTATCCGGACACGCTGCGAATCGGGTTCCCGGACGGAGCCGTCGAATACGGCTGCAATCAGGAGCGTTATACCGAGTTCTGGAAGCGTATGGCGGGCTGCGGTCCGTGCGTCGCCGCAACGATTTTCGGATACCTGAGCTGGCGCGGGGAGACGCGCGGCTCCGGCGACTGGCTCGCGCTTATGGACGACGTGTGGCTCGACGTTACGCCGACGATGCGCGGGATTCCGTCGAACGCGCTGCTTACCGAGCGAATCGAAAAATATATTGCGCGGAAAGGACTGCCGCTCGGCGTCGCCGCGCTCGATATTCCGAAAGAGGTTTCGGAGCGTCCCCCGCTCGAAGACTTTCTCGGTTTTATAACGCGGTCGCTCGAAAACGACGTGCCCGTCGCGTTTCTGACGCTCGACCCCGGCGACGTGCCGACGCTTGACGAGTGGCACTGGACGATAATCGCGGCAATCGACGCGGACGCGGACACTGCGGTCGCCGTGAACTACAACTGCGGCGAGGTTGTGAGCGCGGACCTGCGCCGGTGGTACGGGACGACGCGTCTCGGCGGCGGCGTGGTGACGTTATATTAGCCGCGCCGCGGCGAGCGAAATCCCCGGCGCGGGCGGTTAACTCAACCGGTTTCCGGGCATACTCACCGCGAGGTGAAGCGTGTGAAGAAATTCGTTATTTTAGCCGCAGGGCTGTTCGCCGCCGCGTTAATCGTCACGGCGGCGCGTCCGCTTTTTGCCGGAGAGACCGAAGCCGCGGCAGAGACGTTCGCGGAGACGTCCGCCGCGCCCGAGTTTATGCTTAAAAGCCGGGACGGCGCGGTAATAATCGACAGTTACGGTTCCGGCGCGGCGGCGGAGACGGACATCGCGGTCGGCAGTCTGCGGGAGTATGACCGGCTGCTGCTTGAAAGCGGAATTCCGGCGCGGTCGTACGAGGAGCTTCTGAAACTTCTCGAAGATTTCAGCAACTGACTGTTGCGTATTCGGAAATAGTGTGGTAGAATATCCGCAGACCGTCGGGCAAAGCCCTTTGGGTCTGCTCAAGACTATATACCACAACGACACTTCGTGCCTGTGGTATACCCGCAGACCGTCGGGCAAAGCCCTTTGGGTCTGCTCAAGACTATATACCACAACGGCACTTCGTGCCTGTGATAGAATAACGGCAATTCAGGAGTCCGGTTTCTG
>JAITNK010000039.1 GCA_031290515.1 Oscillospiraceae bacterium | reverse complement strand
GCGCTATTTCTGCGTCTCCCGGTTCCACGTTATCGCCGGCGGCGAGCCGCGCGGCGGGGCTGCCGCGGACTACACGGACTACCTGAAATTCGGCTGTTAGAGGACTGATTCCGCGGCATTATTTTCTCTTGAATTTGGCGTGCAGGTGTGATATAATCAACTGAATATTTGGATTTGGTCGTCCGATACAACGCGCACGGCGCACCGCGTCCGCAGACGCGTTCCCCGTGCGAGCAAAGCGAGCACAGAGCGCAGGGAGGGCTTTCTCACCCCGCAAAGTCTGCGGACTTCGCAGGGACCCCGGTCGCCCGACCAAGCGGATAATGGAATAATGAAAGGTTTACACTCATAATGAAAAAAATCACAGCCGCAGTCGCTGCGCTTGTTTTCGCGCTTGCGCTCGCCGCCTGCTCGGCGGGAAACGGCGCGAACGGCGGATACGAACCCGGAACGCCGGGTCTTGAAGTGCTCGACAAAGCCGGAGAGGGCGACAGAAGTCCGCCCGCCGCAACGGACGCCGGAGAGACGGACGTATACAAAACCGCGTTCGCGAAGCACAAGCCGGACGATATTGTCGTCACTTTCGGCGGCTATCCGATTACCTGGGACGTATGGTTTTATCTGATGTCGGACGCGATAGCGCAGCTCGGCTTCACATCCGTCGCCGACTGGTCGGACGCGGACGGCAAAGCCGCGGCGGAGCAGGTTCTCGCGGAGACGGAACGCACCGCGCTTCAGCTTGCCGCCGTGTTCAAAGCAGCGGAGGAGAACGGCGTAAAGCTCACGGAAGGACAGTGGGCGGAGCTTGCGAAAATCCGCGCCGAATACGAAACGCAGTTCGGCGGGGAGGAAAGTCTGCGCCGCGATATGTGGGACTATTACCACGCGACGATGGCGGTTTTCAACTATCTGAACAGCAGTACGCTCTATCAGCTCGGGCTTATCGAGGCGAAGTACGGCGCGGACGTCGTTGACATTGAGGACGGCGTTTTGCGGGAATATTTCGCGTCGCGCGAGATTTTCAAGGCTAAGCACATACTGCTGAAAACGGTGGACGACAGCCGGCTGCCGCTCACGGACGAGGAAATCGCGCTTGCGCAAACGCGCACGGCGGAGGTGCTCGCGCTGCTCGCGGCGTACTCCGGAACCGACTTCGGGGCGTACTTCGACGAACTGCTCGCGGAGTATAACGAGGATACCGGCGAACCGGCGGAGGGATATGTATTCACGCCCGGGCAGATGGTGACGGAGTTCGAGGACGCGACGCGCAATCTCGGCGCGGGCGAGTACACGGCGGAAGCCGTCGAAACGATATTCGGGTACCATATCATTCTGCGTCTTCCGCATACTAATGAAATTCCGGACGATTTCGACGCGGTTGACCCCGATTCGGAGTACGGCGGAACGTACCGCGAGACGGTGCTCGACGCGCACTATCAGGTGTTTTGGGAAGCGCACTATGAAGATTACGACGCGTATCTGACGGAGCTGCAAAACGGTCTCGCGGCGGAATACGGCAAGGGATTCGAGAAGCTGGATTTGGCGAAGCTGTTTGGATAATAAAAGTGAGCCGCATAAATGCGGCTCACTTTTTTCAGTTTTTAAGTGCGGAGAACCGGCTGAGCGCGTCGGCGAGACGGCTTCTCGGCAGAGCCATATTGAGCCGCGTAAAGCCCTCGCCGCCGGAACCGAACATCGCGCCGTCGTCGAGCCAGAGCTTAAGACCGCCGAGGATTTTCCGGTCAAGCTCCGCGGGCGGGAGTCCGAGTGCGCGGCAGTCGAGCCAGAGCAGATACGTCCCCTCGGGTCTCACGAGGCGGAGCTTTCCGTCCGCGAAGCAGTCCGCGGCGAGCCTGAGGTTGCCCCCGAGGTACGCCAGCAGCTCCGCGAGCCACGGCTCGCCGCGTTCGTAGACCGCGCGGCAGGCGGCGATGCCCATAACCGAACCCTGACTCAGACCCGCGGCGGAGTATTCGCGCCGGAACGCGCGGCGAAGCGCGGGGTTTTTGATGAAAATATTCGCGTGCATAAGCCCCGCGAGATTGAACGTCTTTGACGGCGACGTGCAAGTCACCGTTATGTCGGCGAACTTCTCCGAAAGTCCCGCGAAAACCGAGTGGCGGCTTCCGGAGTACACGAAATCCGCGTGAATCTCGTCGCTGATAACGACAAGTCCGTATTTCAGACAGATTTCGCCGAGCCGCGTAAGCTCGTCCCGAGTCCAGACGCGCCCCGCGGGGTTCGCCGGACTGCAAAGTATGAACAGCTCCGCGGACTTCGCTTTCTCCTCGAAGTCGGCGAAGTCGATTTCGTATTTGCCGCCGTTCAGCACAAGCTCGTTTGTTACGAGCCTGCGCCCTTGCGACCCGACGGCTTCGGAGAACGGATAGTACACCGGCGGCTGAATCAGCACGCCGTCCCCCGGACCTGTGAACGCTCTGACCGCGAGGTGCAGCGCGGGAACCACGCCGGGCGTGACGCAGTTCCATTCGGGGGAAACCTCCCACCCGTGACGGCGGAGAAACCAGTCGGAGACCGCGCGGTCGTACGCCGCGTCCGTGTCCGAGTAGCCGTATATACCGTGCGCGACGCGCTCCGACAATGTCTCCGCGACGCACGGCGGCGCGCGGAAGTCCATATCGGCGACCCACATCGGAAAAACGTCCGCGGGTCTGCCGCGCCGCGCCGCGTAGTCGTATTTTATCGACAGCGTGTCCCGACGGTCGATGATTTCGTCGAAATTGAACATATATACCTCTCGGTCGGGCATAGCCCGGCCTGCGTTTATTGGCCGCCCGGTCGGAATGAATCCGACCGTCGCTCAAGCGCGGCTTTACCCGCGCGGGGAACGCGCCTGCGGGCGCGGAGCCGGCTGCGACGGTTATTACCGCTTGTTTACCGCTCGGTCGGAAAGAATCCGACCGTCGCTCAAGCGCGGGCTTTACCCGCGCGGGGAACGCGCCTGCGGTCTTTCAAAAACGCCGCCGCTTTTCGCTCACTGACGGGAAATTATCTGCGGCGGAGCCGTCCGAGACGATTCTTCGCAGGGCGTTGACTGCGTCGCAGGCTACGCGGGTCTGCGCCGTTTACCGCAAGCTCAGCGCGGCGTCGAGGTCTGCGATTATATCGTCCGCGTCCTCAACGCCGACGGAGAGCCGCAGAAGCTCCGCGTTGATGCCGAGCTTCGCGCGCGCTTCCGGCGCGACGTCCGCGTGCGTCTGCGTCATCGGGTATGTAATCAGCGACTCCGTGCCGCCGAGACTTTCGGCGAACAGTATGAGCTTCAGCCGTTCGAGCGTACGCCGCGCCGTCTCCTCATTTTTGACATAGAACGAAATCATACCGCCCACGCCCGGGTACAGCACTTTCGCGACCGACGGGTGCGTTCCGAGGAACGCGGCGGCTTTCTTCGCGGACTCGTCCTGCCGCGCGAGCCGCAGGTGCAGCGTTTTCAGTCCGCGAAGCACGAGAAAACTGTCAAACGGCGCGAGACACGAACCGACGGTCTTGAACAGATAGCGCAGCTTGTCGGACAGTTCCTGAGTGCCGGTCACGAGAAAGCCCGCGAGCGTGTCGTTATGCCCGGCGAGGTACTTCGTGCCGCTGTACAGCACGACGTCCGCGCCGAGTTCCAGCGGACGCTGAAAGTACGGCGTTAAAAACGTGTTGTCCACGACGAGCAGTATGCCGCGCGGCTTCGTAACCGAGGCGATTGCCGCAATATCGAAGATTTTCATCATCGGGTTCGTCGGCGTTTCGACGATAACGGCTTTTGTGTTCGGACGCAGGGCGGCGGTAAGCTCCTCCGCCGCGCCGATTTCCGAGAACTCAAGTCCGTTTTTCTTCGACACCGCGCCGAAAAGGCGATGGGTTCCGCCGTACAAATCGTCGGAGATTACTATGTGGTCGCCCGGGGAAAACAGCTCGAGAAGCAGCTGCGCCGCAGCCATTCCGGACGAAAACGCCATAGCGTCGGACCCGCCGTCAAGCGCGGCGATTCTAAGCTCAAGCTGCTCGCGCGTCGGGTTCTGCAAGCGCGAATAGTCGTAGCCGGAGCCTTGTCCGACCGCGGAGCGCGAAAACGTCGCGGTCTGATAAATCGGCACGGCGACGCTGCCGAGCCCGTCCGCGTCTTTTTTCGCGCCGTGTACGCAAAGTGAGTCGAATTTCATAGTTTCCCCCGCAAACATATATGTTATTGACATTATAACCGCAGTTCCGCCCGGTGTCAACCGCGCATTTCTCGCCGCAACCGAAAAACTGACTACTTGCTGATTGTTATCTCTGCGCTCAGCACGATTTTGCCGTCCCGCGACACCTCCGCGGCCGCGTCGCCCGCGCCGGTGCGGCTGCCGACGGTCCAGCTCCAAGACACGGTTCCGTCCGCGCCGGAGATTGCCGCGCCGAGTCCCTTGGACTGGCTGTAGCTGCCGGACGGGAGCTTCACGGCGAGCGAGTACTCCGCGTTCGGCTCCGCCGAGAGCTTAAGCGAGGCTTTGTTCCCGGCTTTAACCGGATTCGTCACGGATACGAGCGTCGGAGCCGGCTGCGGCGCCGGCGTGTCCTCCGGAGTCGTTTCCTCCGGAGGCGTTTGCTCCGGCGGCGGGTGCCCCGGGGTGGTGTTCGCGGGCGGGGGTTTGGGGGGGGGCGGGGG
>JAITNK010000004.1 GCA_031290515.1 Oscillospiraceae bacterium | reverse complement strand
TAATACGGATTCGCCGGCACCCGCCGCCGTTTGCCGAAACCCGGGCGGCAGGGCTTCGCCCGGGCGTATGGTTAATCATACCACAAAACCGCGCGTTTGTGAAGCGGGAAAATCCGCGCCGAACAATCTCCTGTTGACATAGGCGTACGGATTGTAGTATAATTATATAGACAGGTATCGCGACCGGATTTACGGCTAAATCTATTATTTCCTATTCAATCACAACTTCATTTACGAGGTTTTCACCAAATGGCTAAAGACAGTACTTCATCCGGCGGCGGGCTCGGCGGTTTTCTGAAGCATATCAGACTCAACCTGCGCGCAAAGCTGATTGCGATTTTCCTCACGGTTAAAATTATCCCGCTGCTGCTCATCGTCATAATCGCGTGGCAGCAAATCGGATACCTCGGCGAGGACCTGCTGTCGATCGCCGTCAACGACTCGACGTTTATGCTGAACGACGCGGCGGTCGAGAGCGTGGAGCGGCTCTCCACCGACACGGCAAAGCGCGTAGCCGACTTTCTCTACGAGCGGGACGACGATATTCGGTATATCGCGGGTCTCGCCTCCGCGCTCGGCGGAGACGAGGACAATATGGAGCTTGCCTTTTCGCAGTATGTCCGCAGCCAGTTCCGACGCATAGTCGCGCCGAGCGAGTGGGTTCTCGGCACGGACGACAACGGCGGGCAGATTTGGGTTTCCACCGCGGACGCCGATATGTCGGACACGCTCGGCGAATCCACGAACAAGACGAACGAGGACGTGCGCAACGGCAGCGGCTTCTCCCCGCGCGAAGCCGATTATCTGCAATACGAGAACGCTCCGCTCTACGACGAAATCACGTTCATCGGGCTTGACGGTCTGGAGAAAATCAAAATCTCGACGACGGACCTTCCGACGTCGCGCAAAAACCGTTACGCGGACTCGTTCATAACCGGCGATTTGAAAGACGTTTCACTGAAACGTAACACGTTTATCGGCGCGGAAGTGTACTGGGACGGACTCTCCGCGCTTACGGACGTCCGCGGCGGCGATATTTACGTTTCGGACGTTATCGGCGCGTACACGCCGTCGAACTACGCCGGAATGTACACGCCGGACGCGGTCGCCGCCGCCGCCGCCGCGCGCGGCTACGACATACCGTACGAGCCGGAGGCGCAGAGCTACGCCGGCGCGGAAAACCCGAACGGCGTACGGTTCGAGGGCATCGTCCGCTGGGTCAGCCCGGTCTACGTTGACGGCGCGAAAATCGGCTACGTTTCGCTCGCGCTCGACCACGACCACATTATGGAGCTTGTCGATCACATTACGCCGATGAACGACCGCACCACCGAGCTTCCGAGCGCGTACGAGGGCAACTATGCGTTTCTCTGGGACTATCAGTGCCGTTCCATTGTTCACCCGCGCCACAACTCGATCGTCGGCTACGACGACGCGACCGGCGAGGAAGCGATTCCCTGGGTCTCCGAGACGATTTACCGTACGCTGCTCGCGGAGGAGGGCGTCGATTCCTTCGAGTACGGGCGTATGACCCAGGCAGACCGGCTCGCGCTTTTCCGCGTCAGCTGGACAAAGCACCTGAACGGCTCCGAGGACGGCAAACCGGTTTACGATTTGATTCGCGGCATACAGACTTTCGACAATCAGGACAGACCGAATCAGACGCTCTCCTCCGACCCCGACCACACTCCGGCGGCGGATTTGACCCGCGCCGGACAGATCGGACTTGACGGACGCTATCTTAACAACGCGCCGCAGTGTACCGGCTGGCTCGACCTCGCCGGGCGCGGCGGCTCCGGCTCGCTCTACATTCTGTGGAGCGGCATATACAAGCTGAACACCGCCGCCGCGATACCGTACTACACCGGACAGTACGCCGATCACTACGCGCCCGGCACGGGACGGCACGAGGACTGGAACCGCGTCGGATTCGGCTTCGTCGCAATCGGCTCGAGCATAGACGACTTCACCGAGCCGGCGCGCCAGATGGGCGACAACCTGAACCGCGCGCTCGACTCAAACCTGCGCTCCACCTCGGCGCGGCTCAGCTTCACGACGGCTCTGCTCATTATCCTCGTCGTGTTCATCGCGATTTGGGTCGCGTCGTTCCTGACGAACAATATCCGCTATATCATCACCGGTATGGAAAAGTTCCGCCGCGGAGAGAGACAGTTCCGTTTCTTCTCGACGCAGCGCGACGAATTCGGCACGCTCGCGGACTCGTTCGACGAAATGGCGGATTCCATTGTCGAATCCGTCCACAGTCCGCTCATCATCGCCGATATGCAGCGGAAAATCATATATATGAACGACCTCGGTCTCAGCCTGCAGAAGCGGACTCTGTCCGAGGTTACGGGCACCGACTACTCGAGCCACAGCGTCTATCCGAGCGGCTCAGAGTACGACCCGATAGACGCGCTGCACGGCGGGCGCGAATCTGAGGTTATCTTCTCTCCGGACTCGCAGCGGTTCTTCAAGGGCGTTGCGAGCTACCTCACCGACCGTGACGGCGAAAAGATTGGCTATATCGTCGTCTCCAACGACGTTACCGAAATGTCGCTGAAACAGCAGCAGCTTGAGGAAGCGGTCGAGAGCGCGAACATCGCGAACGAACACAAGGGCGAGTTCCTCGCGCGTATGTCCCACGAGATACGCACGCCGATGAACGCGATTATCGGACTGTCGAGCCTTATCGGTATGAAAGTTTCGGGTCTGCCGGGCGACGATATGAAGATGATTCGCGAGAACATCAAGAAAATCGACTCGTCGAGCCAGCACCTGCTCGGGCTGATTAACGACATTCTCGACATCTCGCGCATCGAGGCGGGCAAAATCGAGATTAACGAGGAAACCGTAGACCTGTCCGCGCTGATTGACGTTGTGAACAACGTAATCCGTCCGCGCTGCGAGGATAAGCGAATCAGCTACGTCACCGAGACCGAGCCGTTCGACAAGTCGAGCTTCACGAGCGACGGACTTCGTCTGCGGCAGGTGCTCATCAACATACTCGGCAACGCCGCGAAGTTCACGCCGGAAGGCGGCACGGTTACGTTCCGCGCGGCCCGTCTCGACAGGAAAGACGGCAAGTCGCTCATCGAGTTCGTCTGCCGCGACACGGGCATCGGCATCTCGGACGAAAACCTCGGCAAGATATTCAGCCCGTTCGAGCAGGGCGGCGCGAACGTCACGCGCAAGTTCGGCGGAACGGGTCTCGGGCTTTCGATTTCGCGCCGCATAATACAGCTGCTCGGCTCGGAAATCGAGGTTTCGAGCAAGCTCGGCGAAGGCAGCGAATTCCGTTTCAAGCTCTGGCTGCCGGAAGTCGAGCGGGAAACGCCGATGCTCTCGTCCGACGAAATCGACATTCGCGGCAAGTTCGCCGGCAAGCGTATGCTGCTCGTGGACGATGTTGAGATTAACCGCGTCATCGTCGCGGCTCTGCTTGAGGACTCCGGCATCGAAATCGAGGAGGCGGCGGACGGTCTGCCCGCGGTCGAGCTGTTCGCGCACTCCGCGCCGGGTCACTTCGACGTTGTGCTTATGGACGTGCAAATGCCGAATATGAACGGCTACGAGGCGACGCGGGCGATACGCGGCCTGCCGCGCGCGGACGCGAAAAATGTTCCGATTGTCGCGCTCACCGCGAACGCGTTCGCCGACGACATTCAGCGCGCGAAAGAGTCCGGTATGAACGCGCACCTCGCGAAGCCGGTCGAAACCGACACGCTGATGCGGCTTATGCTGAACATTCTGCTGAAAGACGGATAACAAGGCTTGCAACACGGATACAGCGGAGAGCAAATGCTCCCCGCTGTATCCGTGTTGCGGTCTTTATCCTCGGCGATTTGGTTTGTGCTCCGAGCCCGGCGCACTGCGGCTTGCACAGCGACGCCGTTCGTTACGTTCCTACCGTTCCCCGCGTCCGCCGCGCTTTTTCACGGCTTCGCTGAGCAGATACTCAATCTGTCCGTTCAGCGAGCGGAAATCGTCCGCCGCCCAGCGGTTAAGCTCCGCCCAGAGCTTCGCGTTAAGGCGCAGCGGCACCTGCTTTTTTTCAGACTTCTCGGACTCCGCCATAGCTTAATAGAGCGAGCCGCTGTTGACGACCGGCTGCGCGTCGCGGTTGCCGCAGAGTACGACGAGCAGGTTCGATACCATTTGCGCCTTGCGCTCGTCGTCGAGTACGACGACGTTGTTCTCGCGGAGCTTTTCGAGAGCCATTTCTACCATACCGACCGCGCCTTCGACGATGAGCTTGCGCGCGTCGATAATCGCGCTCGCCTGCTGCCGCTGGAGCATCGCCGCCGCGATTTCCGGCGCGTAGGCGAGGTGCGTAATGCGCGCCTCAATGATTTCGAGACCTGCGATTTCTGTACGCTCCGAAATCTCGCCCCGCAAACGCTCGGCAATCTCTGAACTGCTGCTGCGCAGCGTCTTCTCGTCGCCGTCGCCGGACGTGTCGTACGGATACTCGCGGACAATGTTGCGCAGCGCGGAATCGCACTGTATCGACAGAAACTCGCGGTAGTTATCGACGTTGAACACCGCCATCGCCGTGTTGACCACCCGCCAGATGACGACGATTCCGATGATGACCGGGTTTCCGAGTTCGTCGTTGACCTTTTGCTTGTCGTTGTTCAGCGTCAGCGTTTTGAGCGAGATTTTCTTTGACGGCTTAGCGAACTGCATCGTATTCGTCGGGGTACCCGTCGGAGTATTCGCGCCGATCGTCACCGACTGCGACAGCGCCGCCGGATTCGCCGGCGTCACGAACGGGTTGACGTAGAAATACCCCGGTCCGCGCAGAGTACCGTAATACTTGCCGAACAGCGTCAGCACGAGAGCCTCGTTCGGCTT
>JAITNK010000154.1 GCA_031290515.1 Oscillospiraceae bacterium | reverse complement strand
CCGGGCAGATAAAGGTAAACCTGATTCGCGAGACGAAAGCGATAGAATACGCAAAGTAAATGTGAAATGAGCCGGCGCGGCTTTCCGCTCCGGCTTTTTTCCGTGATATTAACACTATTAACTATATAAAGGGGAATCACCTGATGACAATGGTAAGAATGTTGAGAAAACTACTGTGCGCCGCGCTCGCGCTGACGCTTGCGGCGACGCTTGCGACCGCCGCGTTCGCCGCGAAAATCGGCGACGTTGCGCAGATGACGAAAGAGGGCTGGCCGTGGGCGGACTCGGAAGCGTTCAGCGACGCGCTTGCCGCGAAAGACGACGCGGCGATTATCCGCACATCAGAAAAACTGTACGCGCATTTCATCGGGACGGCAGACCCCGCCGCGAAAGCGAAACAATACGTCGCGGGAGACGACACGGCGCAGATAAACCACCTGTGGGCGGTGCTGAAAAACCTTTTCCAGGCGTACGAGCGCACGGGCGATACGGCTAACGCGCTGCGGATTCTCCGCGCCGCGCTTCCGTTCGCGGAGGCGTACAAGGCGACCGTCGCGATAGGCTCCGCGGATATGGATTTTGCGATAGCCGAGATTAACAACAAAATACAGGCGTACGACGCTGAGCTTGAGGTCTACGCCGAGGTTTACGGCGCGGAGGGCGGCGGGTCGTACACAGGTTCCCGGCTCGAGCCGCGCTCCGGCGCGTACTACGGCGAGGTCGAGGGGCACGAATCCGGCGCGGCGAAAACGTCCTCCGGAATGATTGTGTACGTTGAATTCGAGACCGAGAGCGTCCGCGACCGTATGGGCTACGCAATGAACAGCAACGGCGCGCTTGACGGGCGGGAGGTCATAGAGCTTGCCTGGAACCTTACCGGAGAGGGCAAGGCTCTTAAAGGCGTACTTAATGAACGCGCGAAAATAACCGAGGCGGCGCAGTACCTCGCGACGCTTGACGCGAAGTTTCTCGTGCGGTTCGGCGCGGAAATGAACATCTGGACGAACAAGGCGGACGCGGCGGAGTACATCGCGGCGTTCCGGTTCGTCGCGGACATCGTTCACGCGAACGCGCCGAACGCCGCGATGGTCTGGTCTGTGAACTATATGTCGCACATCGAGGCGAAGTACGAGGACTATTACCCCGGCGACGCTTACGTTGACTGGGTCGGCGTGTCGCTGTACACGGTGAAGTACAGAGCCGGCGACAAGAACCAGTCGGACTCGGCGCAGGCGATATACGGCACCGGGAAATTCGCGAACCCGCTGCTGTGGATTCAGAAGCTCGTGTCGCTGTACGGAGCAAAAAAGCCGATTATAATCGCGGAGGGCGGAGTCGAGATTTACTCCAACTCAAACAAAGAGGACGTTTTCGCCTGGGCGGACGCGCGTATGCGTATGACCTACGAGTACATTCCGATTCTCTACCCGCAGGTCAAGGGAATGTTTTACTTTAACACGATTATCGACCCGAACGCCAAGCACGACTTCCGGCTCGACAAAAGCCCGGCGGCGGTCAAGCTCTACAACGGGCTTACCGCGTCCCCGTACTTCCTCGCGGGCGGAGAAACTGAAAGCGCGCTCACATACGCGAAGCTCGGAAGCGCGATACTGCCGGCAAAGGCGGCGACGCTCGATACGTACGCGCCGTACTTCACGCTCGACGGCGTTACCGTCACCTACAAACTGAACGACGGCACGGTCAAAACCGTGTCCGCGATACCGTACCGCGCGACGCTTGACCTGTCCGGCAAGGCGGACGGGTCGTACACGCTCACGGTCACGGCGTCCGCCGGCGGCAAAACGCTCGGCAGCAAGACGTACGGCGTCCGTAAGCTCGGCGACTTCGTCACCCTGTCGAACTCGAATCTCCCCGCGAAAGTTGCGGCGAAGCCGACCGCGACGAAGGTTACGGTTGACGGTATCGAGACGGCGTTCGACGCGTACTACATCGGCGGCAACAACTATTTCAAGCTCCGCGACATCGCGTATGTGCTGAACGGTACGCCGAAGCAGTTTGAAATCGGATACGACGAAAAGACGAAAGCGATTACGCTGACGACCGGCATACCCTACACGCCGGAGGATACCGATATGAAAAAAGGTTCCGGCGGCACGCAGGGCACGCCTACGTCCTCAAAGATTTATCTGAACGGAGAGCAAATCGCGCTGACCGTGTACACTATCGGCGGCAGCAACTACTTCAAGCTGCGCGACCTCGGCAGGGTGATTGATTTCGGGGTCGAGCTTAAAAACAAAGTAATCTGGATTGAATCGGACAAGGGATATACTCCGGAATAAGCCGGAGAAACGCAGCAGGCGGCGGACATTTGTCCGCCGCCTTGTTTGCGCGTTACCTTAGTTGCTCTGCGTTTTAGCCGCTCTGCGTTTTCAGCCGAGCGGCGGCTTTCTCCGTATTCTCGCGCGAGCCGAACGCCGTCAGCCGCATATAGCCCTCCCCGTTCGAGCCGAAGCCCGCGCCGGGAGTGCCGACTATGTTGCGCTCCCGCAGCAGTCTGCCGAAGTACGCCCAGGAGTCGCCGCCGGGTACCGTGAACCAGATGTACGGCGAGTTTTCGCCGCCGCGGTAGCCGATACCGAGACCCGAAAGCGCGTCGCCGATGATTTTCGCGTTGCCGAGATAGTACGCTATGTTCTCGCGGCACTGCGCGAGTCCCGCGGCGGAGAACACCGCTTCCGCGCCGCGCTGGGTTATGTAGCTCACGCCGTTGAACTTCGTCGTCTGACGGCGTTTCCACAGCGCGAGCAGCGATATTCCGTCCGCGGACTTAAGCTCCGCCGGAACAATCGTGTAGCCGCAGCGCACTCCGGTGAACCCGGCGAGCTTTGACAGCGAGCAGATTTCAATCGCGCACGTCCGCGCGCCGCCGATTTCAAAAATGCTCGTCGGAAGCGACTTATCCGTGACGAACGCCTCGTAAGCCGCGTCGAACAGAATCACCGCGCCGGTTTCGTTCGCGTAGTCCACCCACAACTGAAGCTGCGCCTTTGTGTACACCGCGCCGGTCGGGTTGTTCGGACTGCACAGATAGATTACGTCCGCGGTCACGCTTTTGTCCGGCGTCGGCAGAAAGCCGTTGACCTCGCTGCCGTTCATATAAATGATTCGGCTGCCGTTCATAACGTTCGTGTCCACATACGCCGGATACACCGGGTCGGGAATGAGCGCGACGCTGTCGTCCGCGAATATGTCGAGGATATTGCCGAGGTCGGACTTCGCGCCGTCCGAGACGATAATCTCGTCCTCGCCGACCGTAACGCCCTTGTCCGCGTAGTATTTTGAGACCGCCGAGCGCAGGAAGCCGTAGCCGGTTCCCGCGTCGTCATAGCCGCGGAACGTCGCCGCGCCGCCCATTTCGAGTACGGCTTTCTCCATAGCGGAGATTACCGCCGGAACGAGCGGACGCGTCACGTCGCCGATTCCGAGCCGGAGAATCTCCGCGTCCGGGTTCTCCGTCTTGTATTCGTTTACCTGCTGCGCGATGCGCTTGAAAAGATAGCTGTCTTTCAGCTCCAGAAAATGACTGTTAAGCCGCATTGTAAATCGTAAACTCCTATATTATGTTACTTCGCGGGAAATGTGACCGGCATAGCGCGCTTGTGCGCGGACTTCGCGTGATAGCTCTCGATTTTCGCCCTGTCCGCGTCGGACGCTTTGCCGTTCAGCAGATAGTCGTCGATTGCGGCGTAGGTTATGCCCATTTCGCTCTCGTCCGTCTGACCGTCGAACAGCGCGGCGGACGGAGCTTTCTCGCGCACTGCTTTCGGCGCGTCGAGATACGCGAGAAACTCATAGATTTCCGAGACGGTGAGGTCGCCTATCGGGTTGAAGTCGTGCGCTCCGTCGCCCCACTTGGTGAAGTAGCCCATATGCGCTTCGCTGCGGTTGCCGGTGCCGGCGATGATGCGGTTTTCGCTCGCCGCGACGGCGTACAGCGAAATCATTCGCAGCCGGGGACCGATGTTCGCGCCCGCCATATCCGTTATCTTCGTCTGCGTCCCGACGGCGGCGAGCACCGCGTCCTTCACCGGCGCGAGGTCGATTTCGCGCACCTCGATACCGTACTTCACCGCGACCTCGATACCGTCCCGCCTGTCGATTTCATAGTTGCGTTTTGAAATCGGCAGAATGAGCGCGACGGTGTTCTCGACCGCGGTTTTGCAGAGAATACCGACGAGCGCGGAGTCCTTGCCGCCGCTGTTGCCGTACACGATTCCGTCCGCGCCCGTACTCCTGACAAGCTCGCGGATCCATTCGGTGCGGGTTCTGAGTTCCTGCTCATAGTTTCTTGACATTTTTGTTCATCCTTTCGTACTGTAGATTATTGCCGCCTATCTACAACGTCCGGCGTCATTGACGGTCGTTATATCCGCTGTTGCGTCTGCTTATTCCCATATAGAATACAGGATTTGCGGGATATTGTCAAGCAGGGAATTATTTTACGCCGCTTGCCGCGGTATTTTGAGTTCGGCGGACGCGAAAAAAGGGTTTTCGCGCGTCGCGGCGTATTAGTATTGCAGAGGGTGAAATTCCGCGCGAAAGCGCAGCCGCGATACCGGCGCGGGCCGGGAGGTCGGTGCCGGGCGGCGTTTTTGATTCCGACCGGAGCCGGCGAGTAATATTCAGCGATATTCGGGCTTTGCCCGACGGGAGGCGCACTTATGACATACCGCGAAATATTCGAGCGGCGCGAGGCGGACGCGCTCTCCCCGCTCGCTTCCCGCGCGGCGGAAACCCGAGGACGCGCGCGGCGGGAGCCGGAGTCCGACGTGCGTACGGCGTTCCAGCGGGACATTGACAGAATCACGCACTCGAAATCGTTCCGCAGACTCGTACATAAAACGCAGGTGTTCCTGAAGCCGGAGGGCGACCACTACCGCACGCGTATGACGCACACGCTCGAGGTTTCGCGCGTCGCCCGGACGATTTCGCGCGCGCTCGGACTCAACGAGGACCTGACGGAGGCGATAGCCATAGGACACGACCTCGGACACGCGCCGTTCGGACACGCGGGTGAGCGCGCGCTTAATGAAATTATGAGCGCGTCCGGCGGGTTCGCGCACAACGAGCAAAGTCTGCGCGTCGTTGACCGTGTCGAGAAAGACGGCGCGGGACTCAACCTCACGTTCGAGGTGCGCGACGGTATCCGCAATCACCCGCACACGGAAACTCCGGCGACGCTTGAGGGCGCGGCGGTCAGCCTGTCGGACAGGCTCGCCTACCTCAACCACGACGCGGACGACGCAATCCGCGCGGGAATCTTTACGGAGGAAGAGGTGCCGGGGGAAATCTCGTGCGCTCTCGGCGGGACCGGCTCGGAGCGGATTGACACGCTCGTCCGCGACATTATTGAGGAATCGTACGGGAAAAGCGAACTTTCCGTGTCTCCGAAACTGAAGATGGCGTTCGACGCGTTTTATGAGTTTCTGCGCGGAAGACTGTACACAAACCCGCGGGCGAAGAGCGAGGAAGCGAAGGTATACGGTATTCTAAACGGAATTTACGCATATTATGCGGGCAATCCGTCGCTGCTGCCTCCGGAGTTTTCGCTTATCGCGCGGGAGGACGGCGCGGCGCGTGCGGTCTGCGACTATGTCGCGGGTATGACGGACGGTTACGCGCTCCGGACTTACGAGCGGCTGTTCGTGCCGTCTGTATGGAGGGAGTGAGCCTGTGGCGGTAACAAGAATTTCCGAAGCGTACATAGAAGAGCTGCTCGCCCGCGTAAATATCGAGGACGTAGTGTCGTCCTACGTTAACCTTACGAAGCGGACGGGAGCCAACAGGTTCGGACTTTGTCCGTTCCACGGCGAGAAAACGCCGTCGTTCTCGGTGAACCCGGACAGGCAGATGTTTTACTGCTTCGGCTGTCACAAGGGCGGGGGCGCGGTCAACTTCATAATGGAGATAGAAAACCTGCCCTATCCGGACGCGGTTGTGTTTCTCGCGAAGAAAGCGGGAATGCGTCCGCCGGACACCGGAGAGTCGAGAGAGTCGGCTTCCCGCCGCAACCGCATTCTCGAACTGAACCGCGACGCCGCGCGGTATTACCGCGACGCGCTGTTCGGCGACAAGGGGCGCGCCGCGCTCGGCTATATGGCGCGCCGCAAAATCGGCAAACCGGTATCGACGCGCTTCGGACTCGGAGCCGCGCCGGACGAGTGGAGCGCGCTTACGGACGCAATGCAGTCGAAAGGCTATAAGAAGACCGAGCTGCTCGAAGCGGGGCTTGCGAAGTCGGGGAAAAACGGAAGCGTTTACGACACGTTCCGCGACAGACTGCTGTTTCCGGTCATAGATGTTCGCGGCAGCGTCATAGGCTTCTCCGGAAGAGCGCTCGGAGACGGCGAGCCGAAGTACCTCAATTCGCCGGACACCCCGGTGTTCAGCAAGAGCCGCAACCTGTTCGCGCTGAATTTAGCGAAGAAGTCGAAAGCCGGAAAGCTGCTGCTCGTCGAGGGCAACGTGGACGTTGTATCGCTGCACCAGGCGGGAATCGACTATGCCGTCGCGTCGCTCGGCACCGCGCTTACGGAGGGACAGGCGCGGCTTATGAAAAGATTTTCGTCCGAGGTTTTGCTCTGCTACGACGGGGACGAGGCGGGGCTTCGCGCGACGGAGCGCGCAATCGGAATTCTCGAGCTTGCCGGACTTAACGTCCGCGTCCTGCGTATGAAAGACGCGAAAGACCCGGACGAATTCATAGTCAAATTCGGGGCGGACGCGTTCGCCGCGCTGCTCGACGGGAGCGAGAACCGCGTGGACTACCGTCTGCGGGAACTGTACGCCAAAAGCGCGCCGGGTACCGACGAGGGCAGACTTGCGTTTGTCAAAGGCGCGGTGTCTCTTCTGTGCGACCTGAACAGTCCGGCGGAGCGCGAGCTTTACGGCAGAAAGGCGGCGGAAAAGGCGGGCATAAGCTACGAATCGGTCGAGAGCGAGATTGCGCGCGAGCTTAAGTCGCGCTCCCGGCGCGAGACCGCGAAAATCCGGCGCGAGGAGGTTCAGGTGCGCCGCAGCGTCCAGCCGCGCGACCGCGCCGTGCGGTACGAGAACGAAGTCTCCGCCGTCGCCGAGCAGGGCGTTATCAGGTGCATACTGTTCGACCCGGAGACGATAGGCGAGGCGCGGAAACTCGGGCTTGCCGCGGAGGAATTCACGTCGCCGCTGCTCGGAGCCGTATACGAGAGACTTCTGGCGCAGGACGAGGCGGAGCGGCGCATAAACCTAAATGTTATCATAGCGCGGTTTACGCCGGGGGAAGCGTCCGAGATTATGCGCGTCGTGTCGGACCCGTTCCGTCCGGAGGACGCCGCCGCGGCTCTGCGCGACTGCGCGGAGAAAATCAGAGCAGAGAAAGCTAACCGCTCGGGCGGCGCGGAGGAACGCGCGCTCGCCGTCTGGCGGCAAAAACAGAAAGGCGTGGGAGAAAAATGACAGAAATGACAGACGAGGAACTTACGGAGCTTGCTGCGGGGAAAATTCCGGAAACAGCGGATTCTGCGGACGAACCTGACGACGAAATATTCAGCGGGGACGTATTCACGGACGAACTTGACGAATTCACGGGCGCGGTCGAGGCGAGAATTGCGCCCCCGGAACCTCCGCTTACGACGGAAGCCGTACTCTCCGACGAAAAAATCGGCGCGCTTATCGTGGAGGGAAAGAAAAAAGGCACGCTGTCGCCGACGGAGCTGTTCCAGGTTATAGAGAATATGAACCTTGAAACGGAGCAGGTCGATAAGCTGTACGACACGCTCGAAAGCCTCAACATCGAAACGGCGGACGAGGCGTTTCTGCCGATGCCCGAGGAGGAGGCAATCGCCGACATCGAGGTTATTCCCGAGGAGCCGGAGGTGCTGTCGGACACGCTGAGCATCGACGACCCGGTGCGTATGTACTTAAAGGAAATCGGCAAAGTCAGACTGCTTACCCCGGACGAGGAGCTTGAGCTTGCCAAGCGTATGAGCACCGGAGACGAGGAAGCGCGCCGCCGTATGTCGGAAGCGAACCTCCGTCTCGTCGTCTCGATAGCGAAGCGGTACGTCGGGCGCGGAATGCTGTTCCTCGACCTGATACAGGAGGGCAATCTCGGGCTTATCAAAGCCGTCGAAAAGTTCGACCACACGAAGGGATACAAATTCTCGACCTACGCGACCTGGTGGATTCGCCAGGCGATAACCCGCGCGATAGCCGATCAGGCGCGCACAATCCGTATTCCGGTGCATATGGTAGAGACGATAAACAAGGTTATGCGTATCTCGCGCCAGCTTTTGCAGGAGCTGGGACACGACCCGACGCCGGAGGAAATCGCTTCCGACATCGGTATGCCGGTCGATAAGGTGCGCGAGATTCTGAAAATCGCGCAGGAACCCGTCTCGCTCGAGACGCCGATCGGCGAGGAGGAGGATTCCCATCTCGGCGACTTCATACCTGACGAGGACGCGTCCGAGCCGGCGGAAGCCGCGTCGTTCACGCTGCTGCGCGAGCAGCTGTCCGAGGTACTCGGTACGCTTACGCCGCGCGAGGAGAAAGTGCTGCGCCTGCGCTTCGGCATCGAGGACGGCAGGTCGCGGACGCTCGAGGAAGTCGGGCGCGAGTTCAACGTCACGCGCGAGCGCATACGTCAAATCGAGGCGAAAGCGTTACGCAAGCTACGTCACCCGAGCCGGAGCAAAAAACTCAAAGACTTCCTTAACTGACGCTGCGGGGAACGCCCGGGAACGCGTTTTTCCCGGGCACAGCCGCAGCTCCGGCGGCGGGAATTCCGGCGAAAGCGCGTCCCGATAGCCGTGCTGCCTAAATATCGCGCGGGGGAGACTCCGCCGACCGGGCGGTTAATAAAGCCGCGCCAAATGTCCGGCGCGGCTTTTCCCTGCTGAAATTTTTGACAAATTCCGCCGTTTCGCTTGACAGCCCCCCCCCAAGTTATAGTATAATGAGTTTTATCAGCCGCCTGTGCGGGACGCGGCACAGAAACAGGTAAAAACGCAGAAACAGGTAAATTTCAAGTCTTTTCCGGAAAAAGTTGCCGAAACAACTGCGGTTAACCAAAACCGCCTGATATTTTAAGCTCAACATTTCGCGATTTTGCGCGAAAGTTGTTGAAAAATATTTGCGGACGTGTTAAGATACCCTAACGACTAGCGTTCGCGGTCAGCCGCGCGCGATTTTTTGAATCTTTACATTAAGGCTTCGCCGGACTATACGGCGGAGCGGTAAACACAGGGAGTGCCGATGGGTTCAGCGTTGAGAAATGCGTGGAAAACCGTCAGAGAGTTTTTCGCGAAAAGAACACGGAGACAGAACACAACCCTCGGCATAGCCGCGGGCGTGATTATCGTACTCGCAATCGTGGTCGCGTCGCTTCTCGGACGCGTGCAGTACGGCGCGCTGTACTACTCGCTGCCGCTCGAAGAAGCCGGAAGAGTCAATGAAGCCCTTGACAATATGAACGTTCCGCACAAGTCGGAGGGCGCGGGCGCGACGCTGAACGTCCTGGTACCCAAAGAGCGTATTATGGAACTGCGCGCGACGCTCGCAACGCAGGGCGTGGTCAGCAGTTCCGCGGGATTCAACTACGATATGTTCACGTCGTCGGGCTTCGGCGTTACGGACGCGGAGCGGCGGCGGCAGGAAATAAACTCGCTCCAGGAAATGGCGCGAACGCAGATAATGCAAATGGACAAGATTGAGCAGTGCACCGTGCTGCTGCAAATACCGGAGGATACGGTATTCGTGCTGTCGGACAACAACGGAAAACCGACCGCGACCGTTATGCTCAAAACCAAAGGCAACGAGCAGCTTACGAACAACGAGGTGCAGGCGATAGGCGGCATCGTCAAAAACGCCGTCGGCAGGAACATCGACGCGGCGGACATTTCAATCGCGGATACGCAGGGACTTACATATTACATTGACAGCGCGGAGGAAATAGACCCGTCGGATATGGTGGCGAACCGTCTCGCGCTCGAGCGGCAGGTGGAGCGGAATATGCAGGACTCGATAATCTCGCTCTTAACTCCGGTATTCGGCGTCGGCAGGGTCAAAACCACGGCGCACGTCAAGCTCAGCTTTGACGACGTCCATATAGAGGAAATCGACTTCGAGCCGCCGATAGCCGGAGACGACGCGGGTCTTATAATAAGTATGGCGGAGCTTTACGAGCTGTCCCGTCTCGACGATACGGCTATCGGAGTTCCCGGCACGGACTCAAACGGCGTCGGAATCGTCGAATACCCTTACGGCGCGACGGACGACCAGACGCTGTACAGCAAAATATCCCGCGAAATCAACTACGAACTCGACGAGACGAGAAAGACGATAGACGAGGCGAAGGGCGCGATTACAGAGCTGTCAATCTCGGTGATCATTGACAGGAACGCGGTTTCGGAGAATTATCTCACCGAGATAAACAACCTGATAGTCAACGCGATCGGCGTACGCGCGGACTATGTGTCGGTCGAAAGTCTGCCGTTCCAGGATCTCTCCGCCGCGGAGAACGAAGCAATCAAGTGGCAGAACGAGCGCGACGCCGCGCTCCGCGCGAAAGAGCTTCAGAAGCTCATAATCATCTGCGCGACGGTGCTGATACTCGGCATTATGTTCGCGGTGCTGCTCGGCTCGCTGTTCAAAAAGCCGAAACCGGTATCCGAGGTCGAGGAAGAGGAACTGACCGGGGTCGGGGACAAGGACGCGGAACACGAGGGAATCGACGTTATCATCGGGGAGGACGGCTTGCCCGTTATGGCTGTCGCCGGAGCGGAAGTTCCGTTCGCGGAGAACACGGGCGACCGGCTGTCCGACCTAAAACGGCTTATCGACACGGACCCGGAGAGCGTCGCGAAGCTCTTGCATACCTGGCTGACGGAGGAATAATATGCCTACGGACATCGCTTTATCGCCGCAGGAAAAGGCGGCTGTGCTTATGATTTCGCTCGGCGTGGAGTACTCCTCCGCGCTCTATAAGAATATGAGCGAGGAGGACATCACGGAACTCACGCTCAGCATTACTATGATTAAGCGCATCGACAAGGAGACGCGCGACACGGTAATCGAGGAGTTCTACAGGCTCTGCCGCAGTCAGCAGTACATCTCCGACGGCGGACTCGACTACGCGCGCGACATTCTGTCGCAGGTGTTCGGCACGGACGCGGCGGACAAAATAATCAATCAGCTTTCGAGCGAGCTTGCCGTCAAACCGTTCGATTTTGTCCGCAAGGTGTCCGCCGACCAGATTCTGAACGTCATACACGGCGAGCACCCGCAGACAATCGCGCTCGTGCTGTCGTTTATGAAGCCGAAGCAGGCGGCGGAAATCGTCGCCGCGCTCGAACCCGACCTGCAGGCGGACATAATCGCCCGGATTGCGGGTATGGGTACGACCTCGCCGGAGTTTA
>JAITNK010000020.1 GCA_031290515.1 Oscillospiraceae bacterium | reverse complement strand
GAGGCTCTGCCGACCGAGCGTTAAATTAAGGAGTAAATGAAATGAGCGAAACAAAGCAAAGCTACGTCACGTCGGGCGACGCGGGCAAAGTCGCGATTTCCGAGGACGTAATTCAAAAGGTCGCCGCCGCCGCCGCGCGGAGCGTCGAGGGAGTCGCGGGGCTTCAGCCGCCACACGGGCGCGAGCTGCTCCGGACGCCGGCGGATAAGCGTCTCTTCAGGGGCGCGAATGTCACGATTACCGACGAGGGCGTTACGGTCGCGCTGTCCGTCGTCGTCCGTCTCGGCGGCGAGGTAGGGAATACCGGCGCCGCCGTGCAGGAAGCCGTCGCCGCCGCGCTCGACTCCGTCTGCGGGATAACCCCGCTCGCGGTGAACGTCCGCATCGCGGGAATCGCGCTCCGCTGATGACAAGAGTCGCCGCCCGCGAATACGCTATGCAGCTCGTGTTCGCTATGTTTGAAAACCCGGCTCACGGAGACGATTTCCTTACGGAAATGCTCGGCGAGCGGTTCGTGTCGCTCGCGGAAGAGGACGAGCTGTTCCGCGCCGACATTGACCCGGAGTCGCGCGAATATCTGCTCCGCCTCGTCGCCGGAACCTCGGAACACGGCGCGGAGCTTGATTCGTATATCGAAAAGTACGCTAAAGGTTGGGAGTTCTCCCGGATTTCCGCCGTCGCGCTCGCCGCAATGCGCGTCGCGATGTACGAGACGATGTATATGCGCGATGTGATTCCGCCGCGCGCGTCAATCAACGCCGTCATCGACCTCGTCAAGAAGTACGACTCGGACGAGACCGCGAAGTTTGTGAACGGCGTACTCGGCACGTTCTCGCGCGCGGAGCTTGGCGATAATGAGTAGCCGCGCCGAAAGACGCGCGCTTGAGGTCACGGAGCTTAACGAACATATAAAACTGCTGCTCGACGGCGACCCGCTGCTTGCGAACATACTCGTGCGCGGCGAGGTTTCAAATTACAAGTCCTATCCGTCCGGACACCGTTATTTCACGCTTAAGGACGCGGAGTCGTCGCTCAAGTGCGTGATGTTCAAGTCCGCGGCGGACAAGCTTCGTTTTACGCCGGACAGCGGTATGAAAGTCCTCGCTTCCGGCAGAATAAGCGTATACCCGCGGGACGGCGCGTATCAGCTGTATGTCTCCGAGATGACCGCGGACGGAGTCGGCGACCTGTACGCGGAGTTCGAGCGGCTGAAACAAAAGCTCGAATCCGAGGGACTGTTCGACGAGGCTCACAAAAAGCCGCTCCCGCGGATTCCCGGCGCAATCGCGGTCGTCACGAGCGGCGCGGGCGCGGCGGTGCACGATATTATCAGAATTCTGCGCTCGCGGTGGAGTCCCGCGAAAGTGGTCATTCTCCCCGTGCGCGTTCAGGGCGAGGAAGCCCCGCGCGAAATCGTGTCCGCGATTAAATACGCGAATTTACACCGCGTCGCGGACGTCATAATCACCGGGCGCGGCGGCGGCTCAATCGAAGACCTGTGGGCGTTCAACGACGAACGCGTCGCCCGCGCGATATACGAATCGGAGCTGCCGGTTATCTCCGCCGTCGGGCACGAGCCGGACGTTACGATTGCGGACTTTGTCGCCGACCGGCGCGCGTCCACGCCGTCGAACGCCGCGGAAATCGCGGTTCCGGATATGAGCGAGGCACTCGCGTTTCTCTCGGAAGCCGGGTCGCGGCTGACGTACTCCGTCACGCGGCGGCTCGAAAGCCTGAATCAACGGCTCGACGATATAGCGGCGAAAAAGGTGCTGACTTCGCCGCAGGGCTATGTGGAACTGCGGCGCAGCGCGCTCGAACGGCTGTCGGAACGGCTCGGCTTCGCGGCTCTGCGCGGCTCCGGCGCGAAGCGTGAGAGCTTGTCGCGGCTTGCCGCGTCGCTTGACGCGCTGTCTCCCCTGCGCGTACTCGGGCGCGGCTACGCGATAACCCGCAAGCCCGACGGCACCGTCGTGCGTTCGGGCGCGGACATTACCGTCGGCGGACGCGTCACGGTGAGGCTCGCGAAGAACGAGCTGGACTGCGTCGTCGAAGACATACGATGAGTATGTCCGAGCGGCATACGGGCGTCATTGCCACCGGCGAAAAACGAAGTTGTGAATCGTAAAAACAGGCTTTATGAACAGTTAAAGAGGTGATATGATGGCGACGAAAAAGGAATCCGCAAAATCCCCCGCGTTTGAGGAAAAGATGCTCCGGCTGGAGGAAATAGTCCGCGCACTCGAGTCCGGCTCCGCCGCGCTCGACGTTTCGCTCGCGCTTTTTGAAGAGGGCGCGGGACTCGTCAAAACGTGCCGCGAGCAGCTCGTATCCGCCGAACAGAAAGTCGTGCGGCTCTCGAAAGGCGGGGACTCCGAACCCGTCGAAGAGCAGTTCGCTCTCGGGGAATAGCGGTGGAAAAAACGATTGACTGCGAAAAAAACGCAAAGCGTCTGACGAAGCTCGTCGAGGCGCGGCTCGCGTCGTATTTCGACAAGCGGAGCGACGTTTCGCTCTACGAAGCGATGCGGTACAGCGTCGCCGCCGGCGGCAAGCGAATCCGTCCGCTGCTGACGCTGACGTTTTGCTCCGCCGTCGGCGGCGGCGAGGACGGCGTGCTTGACGCCGCCTGCGCCGTCGAGCTTCTGCACACTTATTCGCTGATTCACGACGACCTCCCCTGTATGGACGACGGCGACGAGCGTCGCGGACAGCCGTCTAACCACAAGCGTTTCGGCGAGTGGAAAGCCGTACTCGCAGGCGACGCGCTTCAGGCGCTCGCGTTTGAGAAGCTGCTCGGCTCGGGTCTCCCCGCCGGTATAGCCGTGCGCGCGGGACGGATTCTCGCGGAGGCGGCGGGTCCCGCCGGAATCTGCGGCGGGCAGACGCTCGATATGGAGCTTGAATCAAACAATAATCCGGAATTGCAGGACTTGTACCGGCTTCACCATATGAAAACCGCGTCGCTTATCGAGGCGGCGTGCCTCATCGGCGCGGTCGCGGGCGGGGCTTCGCCGGAGCGTGAGCGCGCCGCGAGGATTTACGCGCAGTGTGTCGGACTCGCGTTTCAGATTCGCGACGATTTGCTCGACAGGTACGGTTCCGCCGCGCCGCTCGGGAAAGCGTCCGGCGCGGACGCGCGGAACAATAAAGCGACGTTCGCGTCGGTTCTGCCGCGCGAAGAGTGCGAAAAATTCATCGCGGAGCAGACGTATACCGCGCGCGAAACGGTGCGCGGCGTGTTCGACGACGGCGGGATGCTGACGTATATCGCGAACACGCTCGCAAACAGGCAGAATTAGGACTTCCTGTATACGCGTTCCCGCGCATACAGGAAGTCCTGCGGCGCGGTAATCCGCAGGCGGCGTTTTGCCGGAACCCGAGCGCAGCCGGAATTCATTTCCGGCAAGCGGTTAATGATATTCATTTTTCGTGTTGCAATTATGAATATTTATGATATAATGTCCGCAGACCGTCGGGCGAAGCCCTTTGGGTCTGCTCAAGATTATATACCGCAACGGCACTCCGTGCCTGCGGTATTGTCCGCAGACCGCCGGGCGAAGCCCTTCGGGTCTGCTCAGGACTTTATACCACAACGGCACTTCGTGCCTGCGGTATTGTCCGCAGACCGCCGGGCGAAGCCCTTCGGGTCTGCTCAAGACTTTATACCACAACGGCACTTCGTGCCTGCGGTATTGTCCGCAGACCGCCGGGCAAAGCCCTTCGGGTCTGCTCAAGACTATATACCACCACGGCACTTCGCGCCTGCGGTATTGTCCGCGAGCGGCAAGTCACGGCACCGCGCCCGCAGGCGCGTTCCACGTGCGAGCTTTTGAGCACGGAGCGCAGGGCGGCTTTGCCGACCAAGCGGCTAATAAACCGCAGGCGCGTTCCCCCGCGCGGGAGTCTTCGCCCGACCAAACGGCTGATAACCCCAACCCCATTCGGCGACGCAGTATCCTCAGTCAGATCCCCCGTTCCCGAGGGAGGGCCTAAAAATCCTCTGTTCGGCACACCGATGAAGCCCCTTGTGTCTGCTTTGGACGCCCAGTCCGGGGTGGTTGCTGGGGGGAGGTATTGCGCGGCAATATCAGCAGGATTTTCATCCCTGCCCTCCGACAGCGCGGAGAGCGGGCGCACCGGCTACGCACCCGCAGATGCGTTCACCGCGCGAGCTTGCGGACACGCAGCGGCGGGAGTCGCTTTGCGCGACCGAGCGATTATATCTTGCAGATATTGCTGCGTAATACCTGCGCGGAGTAGGGCGATTCCTAATGGCATAGGGACCCCGACCCTGCCCGTGCGGAGACCTGATTTCGTGGGCGACAGATTTTTCGGATTGCTTACGTGTCAGGACAGACCGCTTAAACGGTCTGTGAAACCCGCGTTGCGGTGCAAACGCTTTATGCGAGCTGTGCGCGGAGTAGCCTGCCTTGAGTGAGGCGTGCGGATAGGAGAACTTAAGCCGCGTCCCGCGCGTACGGCGGGGCGCAGCCGATTGCTTCTTGAAATACGTCTTGCAAAAGAGGATAAAGGAACGGACGGACTGTTTCGGAAAACGACTAGGCTGTTGAGCTTGCGCTCAGGCGGACGATGGATTGCAGTACGGACTAAGTGGTGATCGGGCGACGGCGTCAGCAATGCGCCGGACGGGAGATTAAAGGGAAACCGCCCAGTCGGCAACGATGGGTTAACCCGGGGGAAACCTGCCAGACCTAAGCCGTAAGATTTACTTCGTCCGCTGTCGCCGAATGTAATCAACAAAGTTGATTACATTCGGCGACAGGATTTACCGCCCGGTCGGGCAAGTCTCCGCTTTTTGCGGATTGTCCCGTCCGCGGGTTTCCCGAAAAAAAGCGTCCCGCGTAACCCCGCGCCCGAAAATCAGCTCTCTCACTTTTGATTTCTATAGGTAACAAGCTATTGCGAAACTCTTGGATTATCAAAATCGTACTGTTCTCGGTTGCTCTGTCAACCGTGTTTACTTTGTTTTCGACGCGCGCCGTCTCCCGCGCGGGGTACGCCGTCGCGTTCCTGATACTGCTGCTCTTCATCTCGGTGGGCGTACTGTTCGATATGGTCGGCGTAGCGGTCACGTCCGCGAAAGAAGCTCCGTTTCACGCTATGGCGGCTCACCGGGAGCGCGGCGCGCGCGAGGCGATTTCTCTCGTCAGAAACGCCGGAAAGGTTTCGAGCGTCTGCAACGACGTTGTGGGCGACATCGCCGGAATAGTCTCCGGCACTACGGCGGCGATAGTCACGGAGCGGCTGTCGGCGAACCTTGCGTTCAGTCAGCTCGCCGTCGCGCTTATAGTGTCCGGCGCGGTCACGGGGCTGACAATCGGCGGGAAAGCCGCCTGCAAGTCCGTTGCGCTGAAGAAGTCGCGGTTCATTATCCTCGGCGTGGGCAGGATTATACGTTTCGTCTCGCCGCGAAAGAAACGCAAATGAGCGTACTGAAAGAGCTTTCCTCCGCGAAAGAGCTTGCGGCTATGCCGCCGGCGCAGATCGACGAACTGTGCGCGGAGCTGCGCCGGGAGATAATCTCCGCGGTATCGAAAAACGGCGGACATCTCGCGTCGAACCTCGGCGCGGTGGAGCTTACCGTCGCGCTGCACCGGGTGTTCGACTTCTCGCGCGACAGGCTCGTTTTCGACGTGGGACACCAGAGCTACGCGCACAAAATGCTTACCGGCAGACTTCCCGGGTTCGGCACGCTCCGCAAATACGGCGGTCTGTCCGGCTTCCCGAAGCCTTCGGAGAGCGTGTACGACGCGTTCCCGGCGGGACACGCCTCCGGCTCGGTCTCCGCCGCGCTCGGACTCGCGAGGGCGCGGACGCTCTCCGGCGGAACGCACAGCGTCGTCGCGCTTATAGGCGACGGCGCGCTCACCGGAGGTCTCGCGTACGAGGCGTTGTCCGACGCGGGCGCGTCCGGCGAACCGATAATAGTCGTGCTGAACGACAACGGAATGTCAATCTCCGGCAACGTCGGCGGCGTCGCTCGGTACCTCTCGCGCGAGCGCATACGACCGAGCTACATACGTTTCAAGAAACGTTACCGCGCGCTTATGGCGAAGCTCCCCGGCGGGCGGTTCATCTACTCGCTGACGCACAGGATTAAAGCCGCCGTGCGCCGCACGCTGCTGCATTGCAGTATGTTTGAGGAACTCGGCTTCGAGTACATCGGTCCGGTGGACGGACACGACGTGCCGCGCCTGTGCCGCGTTTTAAGCTGGGCGCGCGAACTGGGTAAACCGGTCCTGCTGCACGTCAAGACGCAGAAAGGGCGCGGCTATACGCCGAGCGAAACCGAGCCGGACAAATACCACGGCGTGTCGCCTTCCGACTTCGGTTCCGGCAAAATGAAGCCCGCCGCGGAGACTTTTTCCGCCGTGTTCGGCGACACGGTTACGAAGCTCCGGGAGGGCGGGTGCAACATTGCCGCAATTACGGCGGCGATGGCTTCCGGCACCGGGCTTTCCGGCTTCGCCGAACGCTTCCCCGACCGCTTCTTCGACGTCGGAATCTCGGAGGGTCACGCCGTGACGCTTGCCGCCGGACTCGCCGCGGGCGGCGTTACTCCGGTTTTCGCCGTATATTCGACGTTTTTGCAGCGCGGCTACGATATGCTGATACACGATATTGCGCTGTCCGGCGCGAAAGCCGTTTTCGCAATTGACCGCGCGGGACTTGTCCCCGGCGACGGCGAAACGCATCAGGGGATTTACGACGTCGCCTACCTCGCGACGGTCCCCGGACTGTCCGTTTACGCTCCGGCGAGCTTCGGCGAGCTTCGGCGGCTGCTTTCCGACGCCGTTACGAATGACTGCGGCGCGGTCGCGATTCGCTATCCTAAAGGCGCGGCTCCGTTCGGCGGCGACTGCGTTTCGGACGCGGTTATCCGCTCCGGGAACGGCTTCACGGTCGTCACTTACGGCGCGATGACGGAAGTCGCGCTTGAAGCCGCGGAACTTTTGTCGGCGCGCGGCATTGAGATTGAAATCGTGAAACTGCTGCGAATCACGCCGCTCGACGCGTCGCTCGCGGAGCAGTCCGCGTCGAAAACCGGCGGACTTCTCGTACTTGAGGACGTTGCGGCTGCGGGGTGCGTCGGCGAACGTCTCGCGGCGGCGCTCGCGGTGCGCGGCACGCTTCCGGAGCGCGTGATACTGCTGAACTGCGGCGATAATCCGGTACCGTGCGGCAGCGTCGCGGAACTGCGGCGGCACTGCAAAATCGACGCGGAAAGCGTCGCGGACGCGATATGTGGCGTATCCGGTGAGCCGAATGGCTAAAATGAGAATCGACGCGCTCATCTTTGAACGCGGACTCGCCGAAAGCCGCGAAAGGGCGAAAGCGTACGTTATGGCGGGGCTTGTCTATATCGGAGGGCGGCGCGTCGATAAGCCCGGCGAGCAGGTTCCGGCGGACGCGGAGCCGGAAGTGCGCGGCGGTATGAAATACGTCAGCCGCGGCGGCTTTAAGCTCGAAAAAGCTCTCGTCGAATTCGGTGTGACGGTCGAAAACCTCGTCTGCGCGGACATCGGCGCGAGTACCGGAGGCTTCACTGACTGTATGCTGAAGCGCGGCGCGGCAAAGGTCTACGCCGTTGACGTGGGCTACGGACAGCTCGCCTGGAGTCTGCGGACCGACCCGCGCGTCGTCACGCTCGAGCGCGTTAACGCGCGTACGATGCCGCCGGAAACGCTCGGCGAGGCGGTTGACTTCGTTACCGCCGACGTGTCGTTTATCTCGCTCCGCCTGATTCTGCCGACCGTGCGGCGCATACTGAAACCGGGCGGGCTGTGCGTGTGTCTCGTCAAGCCGCAGTTTGAAGCCGGACGCGGGCGCGTCGGTAAAAACGGCGTGGTGCGCGACGCGGAAACGCACATTGACGTGCTTCGCTCGTTTACCGGCGGCGCGGAGGAAAACGGTTTTTTTGTTACCGGACTTACGTTCTCGCCGATTCGCGGTCCGGAGGGCAATATAGAATTTCTCGGGAAACTCGGCTTCGCGCCGGGCGCTTCCGAAGTCTCCGCGGAATCGGTCGTAAACGCGGCGCACAGCGCGTTTGAAGGAGAAACGGTATGAAAACGGTGCTTATCTGTCCCAATCCCGCCCGCGACGCGGGAAACGAAATCACCCGGCGCGTCGCGGAGCTTACGGAAAAGGCGGGCTATACCGCGAAGATTATTCCGCTTCTGCGCGACGACGCGTCCGGCTCCGCCGAAATCACGGAATACGCCGCCGGAGCCGAGCTTGTGATAGTCCTCGGCGGCGACGGGACTATGCTCCGCGCCGCACGGCTCGTGTCGGACGCGCGCACCGCCGTTATCGGAGTCAATCTCGGCGGGAAGGGCTTTCTTACCGAGCTTGAACCGGACGAGCTGCCCTCTCTCGAGACGATTTTCCGCGGCGAGTACAACACCACGACGCGTATGCTCATCGACGTGTCGCTCATTCGCGGCGGCGCGGTCGTCCACCGCGACAGCGCGCTTAACGACGCGGTGATACACGGCACGACAAAGGTTCTCGACCTCGCGGTGTTCAGCAACGGCAACAGGATAATGCGCTTCATCGGCGACGGCGTGGTCGTCGCGACGCCGACCGGCAGCACCGCGTACTCCCTCTCGGCGGGCGGTCCGCTCGTGGAACCGACCGTGCGGAGCATAATAGTCACTCCGATATGCCCGCATATACTCGAGGCGAAGCCCTGCGTCCTGTCAGAGGGGCGTCGAGTCACGGTCGAAATCGGGGACAGGAAACGCAATCCCGCGTGTCTGTCCGTTGACGGACGCGACGCGGTCGAGCTGCTTACCGGGGATATTATTGAAATCGGACGTTCCGCGAAATCCGTCCTTTTCGTGCATCTGAAAGACGGAAATTTCCACAAAAGAGTCAGCGACAAGCTGAGCCGGGAATTCTGACGACGCGCGCGGACAGCCGCCGCTCAAACAAAAGTACCGCCGCGCCGCCTACGGGCTCAGGTATATGGAAAGGCAGACAGAGAATGAAGCAGAGCAGACACGACGCTATTCTTAAAATAATCGGAGACCGCGAGATAGTCACCCAACACGGACTTATCGAATCGCTCCGGGACGCGGGCTTCGCCGCCACGCAGGCGACGGTTTCGCGCGATATTAAAGAACTCGGGCTTGTAAAAGAGCTTACCGCGAAAGGCTCGTACCGTTACGCCGCCGTTATGAACGCGGAAGACCGCAACAATACGGCGCGGCTCCGCAGTATCTTCCGCGAATGCGTGACTTCGAGCGCGTCGGCGCGGAACCTCGTCGTCGTCAAGACGCTGCCGGGACTCGCGGGAGCTGCAAGCTCCGCAATCGACGGTATGGGAATCCCCGGCTTCGTCGGCTCCGTCGCCGGCGACGACACCGTGTTCCTCGCGATGAAAGACGAAGAGACCGCCGAACGCTTCTGCGCGGATATTGAGAATCTGCTGCGATAATGCTTGAAACACTTACTATTCGCAATCTCGCGCTCATCGACAAGGCGGAGATTGACTTCGGGCGCGGTCTGAACGTCCTTACGGGCGAGACCGGAGCCGGAAAATCCATAGTCGTGGACGCGATTATATGCGTCGCGGGCGGACGCGTCTCGAAAGACCTTGTGCGGCAGGGCGAGGACGCGCTCTCGGTCACGGCGGAGTTCACCTCCGATTCCTCCGTTTCGGACTGGTTCCGGAACAGCGAAATCGACGAGGACAGCACAATCGTGCTGTCGCGCAGACTCACGGCGGACGGCAAGAGTACGGTGCGCGTGAACGGCGTACCCGTTACCGTGACGCAGCTCCGCAGTCTCGCGTCGCGGCTCATCGCCGTACACGGTCAGCACGACAGCGGCTGGCTCGTTGACGAGTCGGCTCACGGCGGCGCGCTCGACAGCTTCGGCGGACGCTTCTCCGAAGGCTACGCGGCGCGCGCAAAGCGTTACCGCGAGTCTTTCGCCGCGCTTCGCGAAAACGAACGCGCACTCGAAAAAATCAAAAGCGGCGAGCGCGACAAACGGTTCCGCGCCGACCTGCTCCGCTCGCAGATAGACGAAATCGAGTCCGCCGCGCCGTCGCCCGGCGAGTCCGCCGCGCTCGACGAGCGTCTGCAAATACTCCGCAACGTCTCGCGGCTGTCCGGCGCGTTCGACGGCGCGTACCTCGAGCTGTACGGCGGCGAGGATTCGGACGGCGCGGCGGCTCTGCTGCGGAACGCGGAGTCGTCGCTCGGCGGCGTTTCCGCCTATTCGGAGCGGTTCGCGGTTCTCGCGCGGCGGCTTACCGACGTGCGGCTCGAAACCGAGGACGTAGCCGAGGAGCTTCGCGGCATACGCTCCGAGTTCGACTTCACGCCGGAGGAGCTTGACGCGGCGGAGCTTCGGGCGCAGCGGCTTAACAAACTCGCGCTGAAGTACGGCGACGAGACCGAGGCTCTCGCGTTTCTCGAAAGCGCGAAAAACGAGCTTCTGGAGCTTGACACGTCCGACGAGCGGCGGGTCGAACTCGAAGCGCGGCGCGGCGAGCTGCTTACCGCCGCGGAGGAAGCCGCCGCGGACTACACCGCGGCGAAAACCGAAGCCGGGAACGAACTGCGCGTCCGTATGGTGCGCGAGCTGTCCGCGCTGTCTATGCCGAATGTGCGGTTCGAGACAGAGCTTGTCAAAAACGCCGCACTCACCGAAAACGGCGCGGAGGACGTGCGCTTTCTGATTTCCGCGAACGCGGGCGAAACTCCGGGCCGAATCGCGAAAATCGCGTCCGGCGGAGAGCTTTCACGCATAATGCTCGCGTTTTTGACCGTGTTCTCGGAGATTACGCCGCGCGGCGTTTCGGTCTACGATGAAATCGACGCGGGAGTGTCCGGCATTGCGGCGCAGCGCGTCGGCGAAAAGCTGTCGGCGATTTCGCGCGCAGGTCAGGTACTGTGCGTTACGCACCTGCCGCAAATCGCGGCAATGGCGGACACGCATTTCGAGATTTCCAAGTCGTCCCGCTCCGTGAACGGCGAACTTAGGACGTACACCGAGGTGACGCGGCTCGAGCGGCTCGGCAGTATCGCGGAAATCGCGCGGCTCACCGGCGGCGAGAACGTCACCGATACGACGCTCGCGAGCGCGGAGGAAATGATAAACGCCGCCGAAAAGCGCAAACGGAACGCGTAACTTCCGCTTGACAGCGCGCTTAAAACGTGCTATAATCCTGTAAATAAACGCGACGAAGCGGAAAAAGTAGCTTGCGGTATCAGCATTCAGAGAGCCGGCGGTCGGTGAAAGCCGGTATGCTGACCGCGCGCGAATACGTCCGAAGAGCGGCGGAGAGGAAACGCTCCGACGGTTGCGCCCGTTACAGCGCAAGGGTTAGAGTGGTCACACTTAACCCGCCGAGCGTGTTTCTGCGAAGAAACGCGAAACTGAGGTGGTACCGCGCTGACAAGCGTCCTCGGGATAATATCCCGCGGGCGTTTTATATTTATCCGCCGTTCGGCCCAGCCTCCCGCACTCCGTTCGCCGGTGTGCGTACTATGTATCCTCAGCTGCGTACCGCGCTGCGACGAGACCTGCCTTTTCGCAGCTGTCCCACCGGCGGATTTTCCCGAAAAAAGCGCGTTACCGCGTTCCTCGCGCCGCCCCGTAATTCAACCACAAAAGGAGCATACAATGACACTTTTTGAAGAGCTTCAGGCTCGCGGACTCGTTGCGCAGACGAGCGACGAATCACAAATCCGCGAACTTATCGACAACGGCAGGGCGACGTTCTACATCGGCTACGACCCGACGGCGGACAGCCTGACCGCCGGGCACTACGTCACGCTGACGCTTATGAAGCGTTTGCAGTCCGCGGGCAACACCGCGATTGCGCTCGCCGGCGGCGGCACCGGAATGGTCGGCGACCCGTCCGGGCGGCAGGACCTGCGTACAATGATGACGGTCGAGCGCATCGACGGAAACTGCGAGCGTATCCGCGAACAAATCTCGCGGTTCATCGAGTTCGGCGAGGGGAAAGGACTGCTCGCCAACAACGCAGAGTGGCTGCGAAACCTCAATTATCTCGACTTTCTGCGCGACTTCGGGGCGCACTTCTCGGTAAACCGTATGCTTACGGCGGACTGCTACAAAAACCGTATGGAAAAAGGGCTGACGTTTCTCGAATTCAACTATATGATTATGCAGGCGTACGACTTTTACGAGCTGTTCCTGCGTTACGGCTGTACGCTCCAGTGCGGCGGCGACGACCAGTGGTCGAATATGCTCGCGGGGACGGAGCTTATCCGCCGCAAGCTGCAAAAGGACGCGCACTGCCTGACGATAACGCTGCTCACCGACTCGAACGGCGTGAAAATGGGCAAGACCGCGGGCAACGCGCTCTGGCTCGACGCGAACAAAACTTCGCCCTACGAGTTCTTCCAGTACTGGCGCAACGTCGGCGACGCGGACGTGATTAAGTGCCTCAAAATGCTGACTTTTCTGCCGCTCGAACAGATTTCGGAAATGGAGTCGTGGCGCGACGCGCAGCTGAACGCCGCAAAAGAGACGCTCGCGTTCGAGGTCACGGGACAGGTTCACGGCGACGACGCGGCGCGGCAGTCGCTTGAGACGGCGCGCGCGCTGTTCTCCTCCGGCGGAGCCGCGGAGATGCCGACGACGACGCTCTCGGAATCCGACCTGACGGACGGCGCGGTCGATATTCTCGGACTGCTCGCAAAGTCCGGGCTGTGCGCTTCGCGGTCCGAAGCGCGGCGCGCGGTCGAGCAGGGCGGGGTTGAGGCTGACGGCGTGAAAATCACGGATACCGCGCGCACGTTCGGAGCGGACGGGCTGCGCGCCGGTATTGTGGTGCGGCGCGGCAAAAAGAGCTACCGCAGGGTGGTTCTGGAATAGACGCAAAAAAGCAAGCCTTCCGGCTTGCTTTTTTGCGGCATACGCGTCTCGCCGTACCGCCGGTTATTCGTTGCTTAATTCATATTTCTTTATTTGCTCGGCTTGCCGCAGCGACGCCGCGACGAACGCGCGGAACAGCGGGTGCGCGCGGTTCGGGCGGGACTTAAGGCACGGGTGAAACTGCACTCCGACGAACCACGGGTGGTCCGGCAGCTCGACTACCTCGACGAGGTTTCCGTTCGGCGACAACCCGACGAGACGCAGTCCCTTTTCGGACAGCTTTTCGCGGAATTCGTTGTTGAACTCGTAGCGGTGACGGTGACGTTCGGAAATTTCCGCTTCGCCGTATGCCGCGCCGGCGCGCGAGTCTTTTTCGAGTACGCACGGATACTTCCCGAGACGCATTGTGCCGCCTTTTTTCGTAATGCCTATCTGGTCCGGCATAAGGTCGATGACCGGATACTGCGTACGCTCGTTCATCTCGGTGGAGTTCGCGCCCTCGAGTCCGGCGACGCTGCGCGCGAACTCGACGACAGCCATTTGCATTCCGAGACAGATTCCGAAAAACGGCACGCGGTTTTCGCGCGCCCAGCGTACCGCGGAAATCTTGCCCTCAATTCCGCGGTCGCCGAAGCCTCCGGGCACGAGTACGCCGGAAACGCCGTCAAGCGCGTCGTCCGCCGCCGCGTCGGACAGTCCGTCCGAATCGACCCAGCGGATTTTCACTACCGCGTCGTTCTCCGTTCCGGCGTGGGCAAACGCCTCGACGATTGACAGATACGCGTCGTGCAGCTGAACGTACTTCCCGACGAGCGCGATTTCGACCGTGCGCGACGCGTTTTTAGTGCGCTCGACCATTGCCCGCCACTCGCGCAGGTCAGGCTCCGGCACGTCGAGTCCGAGCTTGCGGCAGGCGACCTCGTCGAGCCGTTCCTGCGCCATTAACAGCGGCACCTCGTACAGACACTGCGCCGTTACGTTCGGTATGACGCAGTCCGGAGGCACGTTGCAGAACAGCGCGATTTTGTTGCGCACGTCCATTGAAATGCGCCCGTCGCTGCGGCATACGAGAATGTCCGGCTGGATACCGACGGAAAGCAGTTCCTTGACGCTGTGCTGCGTCGGCTTCGACTTCTGCTCGTCCGACCCGGGAATCGCGACAATCAGAGAAACGTGGATAAACAGACAGTTGTCGCGTCCGCGCTCGCGCGCGACCTGACGAATCGCCTCGAGATACGGCTGGCTTTCGATGTCGCCGACAGTACCGCCGAGTTCGGTGATGATAACGTCGGTTTCGCCGTCGTCGAGTACATAGACGCGCGCCTTAATCTCGTCCGTAATGTGCGGGATAATCTGCACGGTGCGCCCGAGATAGTCGCCGCTCCGCTCGCGGTTCAGCACGTTCCAGTATATCTTTCCGGACGAGACGGACGAGTTCTCCGTCAGACTTTCGTCCACGAACCGTTCGTAGTGTCCGAGGTCGAGGTCGGTCTCCGAGCCGTCGTCCGTAACGAAAACCTCGCCGTGCTGATACGGGTTCATCGTTCCCGGATCGACATTGAAATACGGGTCGAACTTCTGTATCGTGACTTTGAGTCCGCGCTGTTTCAGCAGTCTGCCGAGACTTGCGGCGCAGATGCCTTTCCCGAGTCCGGAGACCACGCCCCCCGTGACGAATATATGCCTTGCCATATACAGCTACCTATTACCTTTGTCGTTTTTTCGTTTCTTGAATCCTATTATATCAAACTTCGGCGGAATCGGCAATAACAATTCGCGCGATTGCGAAAAACATTTATCGCAGGCTCCGCGATATACGTTTACTGTCTTGACAACCGTTACCCGGCTGTGGTACAATAGTCACACTATATCTATGTTATCGTGGCTGCACGACAGCCGCGTACGGGAGGCGCACCTAATGATAAAAACCGTCACAGCCCGCACCGACGAAATCGACGACGTTGAAACCGCCGTCGCGGAGATTCTGTCGCAGCTCGATCCCGAAAACAGTCTGCTCTCAAATTCCGTCGGAATCTTGTCCTGCTATCCCGAGTTTCTCGACTCGGGCGTTATTGAGGCTCTCGCCGCGGCTCTTCCGTTTGAGCTTTCCGGCATAACGACCACTCTTTCCTCGATTGACGGATACATCGGTCATCTGACGCTCGCGATCACCGTTTTCACAAGCGACGACGTGCGTTTCGCGACCGCGCTGTCCGGCGAAATCCTCGGCGGAAGCTCCGATCCGCTCAAGCTCGCGTACGGCGAAGCCGCCGCGAAACTGCCGTCCGCGCCGAAGCTCATTATCGCGCACGCGCCGTTGCTGCTGAACGCCGCGGGGGACACTTTCGTCTCTGCGCTCGACGAGGCTTCCGGCGGCGTTCCCGTGTTCGGTTCGCTCTGTATCGGTCACTCCGATCCGTTCTCCGCGTCGCGCGTCATTTCCGGCGGCAAGGGCTATGCGAACCGCGCCGCGCTCATTCTCGTCTGCGGCGAAATCGAGCCGAAATTTTTCCGCGCGTCGGTTCCCCCGGATAAAATCGACGACGAGCGCGCCGTCGTGACGAAATCGCGCGGCAACCAGCTTATCGAGGTTGACGGTATGCCCGTCCTCGACTATCTCGGCAAGTACGGACTCGTCTCGAAAGAGGGCGAGTCGTACTACGGTATGAATACGTACCCGTTCATCGTTGACAATAACGACGGCTCGGTTCCGGTCATCCGTATGGCAATCGCGATTACTCCGGAGGGCTACGCCGCCTGCGGCGGGACGTTCCCGGTCGGCTCTACCATTGCTATCGGTCGCATTGACGGCGACGACGTAGTGTCCGAATCGAAGCTCGTCGTTTCCGAAGCCGTCCTCGCCGGAGGGTTTTCGTTTCTGCTGGTATACGCCTGCGTCGGGCGGCAGAACTGCCTCGGGTACGATCCGGAGCGTGAGGCGGAGACTGTGCGTGACGTTCTCGGCGCGGCGGGTCTCTCCTACCACCTGGCGTACGCCGGCGGCGAGCTTTGCCCGGTTCCGGAAAAGCTCGGCGGCACGACGCTCTCAAACCGCAACCACAACGACACGCTGATTGTCTGCGCCATATAGCCCGTAATTAACCGCTTGGTCGGCGTAGCCTCCCTGCGCTCGTTGCTCGCAGGCTCGCACGGGGAACGCGTCTGCGGACGCGGAACCGCTTGGTCGGCGTAGTCTCCCTGCGCTCGTTGCGCTTGCCGGAAGTGAATTCCGGCTGCGCTCCGGTGTTTCGGCAAAACGCCGCTTCCGTGAGCCGCGCCTTTGCCGAAATGCCTGTGCAATCAACCGCTGTCAGCGCGGTACGCGGTTTTGACCGTTTATAAGCGGGCAAAGCTCTCTTATACGCTTGAACTGATTCAGACTACCGGAGGAGACTGAGATGACTGATGATGAACTGCTCGAGCAGGTTCGTACTCTCACGTCGGCGAATAAAAAGCTCTCCCGCGAGATTGAGCGGGAGCGTTCGCTGAACAACCGCAACAGGGTTCGCGCGACGATAAACACAAATCTCGGCAACATTCTGTCCGCGGAAAAGTCGCGGCTTGAGAAATATATGAACCTGCTGCTCTCCAACAGCACTGACGTCGTCCTGATTTTCGACACCTCCGCGAAGCTGCTGTTCGCGAGCGCGTCGTTCCTCTCCGTTTGCGGCGCAATCTCCGTCGGCGAGATACGCGGAAACGCGTGTACAGACGTTTTCGAGACATTTCTCAGCGGCGACTCGCTCCGCCACGCAAACTCCGCGATTCTCTCCTCGCTCGCCGGGGCGCAGCTCTCCGAGCTTGACCTCACGGTAAAAAACAGCGCGGATCAAATACGCTATTTCAAGATGCAGGTCTCCCCGATGCTCGACCAAAGCGGCGCGTCCGAGGGCGCAATGGTACTGATGTACGACACGACCGACCTCTATCTCGCTCGGCTCGCGTCGGAGGCTGCTCGGTCCGAAGCCGTCCGCGCGAGTATCGCGAAGTCGGATTTTCTCGCGAATATGTCGCACGAAATGAGAACGCCGCTCAACGCCGTCATCGGTATGACCGCAATCGCGCGGCAGTCCGCCGACCCGGAGCGTATGCTGTACTGCCTCGGCAAAATCGAGGACGCTTCGACGCACCTGCTCGGCGTAATAAACGACATACTCGATATGTCGAAAATCGAGGCGAACAAGCTCGAGCTGTCGCCTACGAACTTCACGTTCGAGCGAATGCTGGCGAAAACCGCCGGTTCCGTCGGCTTCAAGGCGGACGACAAGAAGCAGACGCTCAAAGTTTGGTTTGACCCGGCGATTCCCTCCGTCATATACGGCGATGAACAGCGTCTTTCGCAGGTCATTATGAATCTGCTGTCGAACGCGGTCAAGTTTACTCCGGAGGGCGGGAATATCGAGATGAACGCCGTGCTTCTGTTCGAGGACGCGGGCAGCTGCTGCATACAGGTAGACGTTACGGACACCGGCATCGGCATTTCGGACGAGCAGAAGGCTAAGCTCTTTTCCTCGTTTCAGCAGGCGGACTCGTCCACGTCGCGCAAATTCGGCGGCACCGGTCTCGGTCTCGCAATCTCCAAGCGCATAGTCGAAATGATGGGCGGCAGTATCTGGATCCGGTCGGAGCCGGGCGAGGGTTCGACGTTCTCGTTCACCGTAAGACTCGTCCGCGTCGATGACTCCGACCGCAAAAAGTATCTCGCGCCCGGCACAAATCTCGCAAACGCGACGGCACTCGTCGTGGACGACGTCTCGGACGCGCTCGAACATTTTCTCACAATCGCGAACGAAATCGGGCTGAACTGCGAGACCGTTTCCTCCGCGCCGGACGCGCTCCGCCGGATTCGCGAACACGGAAAATACGACTTCTACTTCATCGACTGGAAAATGCCGGACGTTGACGGTATCGAGCTTACGCGCGAGATTCGGCTCCTCTCCCCCGACGAGTCGGTCGTCATAATGATTTCCTCCGCGGAGTGGCAGCAAATCGCCGAAGACGCGACCGCGGCGGGCGTTAACCGCTTTCTGCCGAAACCGCTGTTTGCCGCGAACGTCATCGACTGCATAAACGAATGTCTCGCCGGATACGGCGGCGGAGAGGACTCCGTCGAGGGCGACGACTTCACCGGGTACCGCATACTGATCGCCGAGGATATTGAGATTAACCGCGAGATTGTTATGACGCTGCTCGAGCCGACAAACCTCCGAATCGACTGCGCCGAAAACGGACTTATCGCCTTTGAGACTTTCCGGGACGACCCGGAACTGTACGATATGATATTTATGGACGTGCAGATGCCGGAGCTTGACGGCTACGGCGCGACGCGGCAAATCCGCGCGCTCGACGCACCTTGCGCCAAGACCATTCCGATTATCGCGATGACCGCGAACGTTTTCCGCGAAGACGTGGAAAAGTGCCTCGAATCGGGTATGAACGACCACGTCGGCAAGCCTATAGACATTAACGACGTGCGCGGAAAGCTGCGGCGTTACCTGCCGTCCGTCTCGAGTTCCGCGAAGCGGAACCGTACGGATTGACCGCCGCGCAGAATAACAGTGTCCGCGGTAAGCAAAAGCGCGTGACGCTCCGCGAGCGTCTGACCGCGGACGGCTGGTTCTCGGACGAGCGCGAGATGACCGCGTTCGTAATGGCGGGGCGCGTACTCGCGGACGGCAGACCGGTTCACAGTCTCTCGGAAAAAGTCGGCGCGGACGCGGAGATACGCGTCCGCGAGTATTATAAGACGAAATACGCCGGCAAGGGCGGACTTAAGCTCGAACACGCGCTGACCGCGTTCGCGGTCGCCGTCTCCGGCAAAACGACGCTTGACTGCGGAGCCTCTACCGGCGGGTTCACCGACTGTCTGCTCGCTTTCGGCGCGGGTCTTGTCTACGCCGTGGATGTCGGCGCGGGTCAGCTCGCCGGAAAACTCGCTCTCGACCCGCGCGTCGTCAATATGGAGCGCGTCAACCTGTCGGACGGCGCGCTTACGCGGCTCGACCCGAAGCCGGAGCTGATTACGCTCGACCTGTCGTACCTGTCGCTGCGCGGCGCGCTGCCGGTCGCGGCGGAGATACTCGCGCCCGGCGGCGAGGTCGTCGCGCTCGTCAAGCCGCTGTTCGAGACGGAGTCGCCGGAAGCGCGGAGGCTCGGCAAAATCGACGACGGCGAATACCGCAAAATTCTCACGGGACTGTGCGCGTTTGCGGAGACCGCGGGCTTTGCCGCGCTCGGCGCGACGCACAGCCCCGTGACCGGAAACTCCGGTACGGTCGAGTTCTTTCTGCACCTGCGGCTCGGCGGCGGACTCTCCCTTGTCACTGACGCGGACGCAGACGCCGCGGTCGCGGCGGGTCTCGCGCTCGGACGGTTCAGTAAAGGATAACCCGGAAGCATATTTCAAAATAAGCAACGGCGCGGGGCATAAGCCTCGCGCCGCTGTTTATTTGCCGGGTAATCAGTCCGCCGCCTGACGCTGCTTTTCGAGGTATTCGTCGTACGTCATCGGGTAGTCGCGGATTTTGCCGCCGGAGAACTCGATTATGCGGTTCGCGACGGTCTGAATCAGCTGGTGGTCGTGCGTCGTGAATATTATGTTACCCTGAAAGTCCGACATTCCGTTGTTAAGCGCGGCAATCGACTCGAGGTCGAGATGGTTCGTCGGCTGGTCGAACAGCAGCACCGACGCGCCGGACAGCATCATCTTCGACAGCATACAGCGCACTTTCTCGCCGCCGGACAGCACTTTCACCTGCTTGTACACGTCGTCTCCGGAGAACAGCATACGTCCGAGGAACGTGCGCAGGTATGACTCGCGCTTGTCCTCGGCGGAGAACTGGCGAATCCATTCCATAAGCGGCAGGTCAACGCCGTCGAAAAACTCCGAGTTGTCTTTCGGGAAGTACGCCTGCGAGGTGGAAACGCCCCACTTGACGGAGCCGGAATCCGGCTCGGCTTCGAGAGCGAGTATTTTGAACATCAGCGTAATCGCGTTTTCGTCGGCTCCGACGAACGCGATTTTGTCGCCTTTGTTCATAATGAACGACAAGCCGTCGAGCGCGGTCTCTCCGTCCGCCGTTTTGGTAACGTCGGTGACGAAAAGCCTGTCCTTGCCCGGCTCGCGCGACATCTGAAAGCCGACCCACGGATACTTGCGGCTCGACTGCGGGAACTCGTCGAGCGTGATTTTATCGAGCAGCTTGCGGCGGCTCGTCGCCTGACGCGACTTGGACTTGTTCGCCGAGAACCGTCGTATGAACTCCTCAAGCTCGTGCGCGCGGTCTTCGTTTTTCTTGTTCTGCTCTTTCTGAAGCCGCTGCATAAGCTGGCTCGCGTCGTACCAGAAGTCGTAGTTTCCGACGTACATTCTGATTTTGCCGAAGTCGATGTCCACGATGTGCGTACAGACGTTGTTCAGGAAGTACCTGTCGTGCGACACGACGATGACCGTTCCGGCGTAGTCCATAAGGAAGTCCTCGAGCCACACGACTGAGTTCACGTCGAGATTGTTCGTCGGCTCGTCGAGCAGGATTATGTCCGGACTGCCGAACAGTGCCTGCGCGAGCAGAACTTTTACTTTCTGCCGCGGCTCGATTTCCGTCATACGCTTATCGTGCAGCGCGACGGGGATTCCGAGTCCGGTCAGAAGCTGCGCCGCGTCGGACTCCGCCTCCCAGCCGCCGAGTTCCGCGAACCGCTCCTCAAGCTCCGCCGCGCGCACGCCGTCAGCTTCCGTGAAGTCCTCCTTGGCGTAAAGCCCGTCTTTCTCGCGTCCGATTGCGATAAGTTCCTGATTGCCGGTGACGACGGTTTCGAGCACGTTGTAGTCGTCGTACATATTCTGGTCCTGCTTCAGAACCGACATACGCACGCCGTTTTTAACGTCCACGCTTCCGGACGAGGATTCAAGCTCTCCGGAAAGTATTTTCAGAAATGTCGATTTACCCGCGCCGTTCGCTCCGATAACTCCGTAGCAGTTTCCGGCGAGAAACTGTAAATCGACGCGCGAAAAGAGCGGCGTTCCGCCGTATTGCAGACCGAGATTGCTTACTGTGATCAAACCGGATTTTCCTTTCTCGCGACGGACACAAGGTCGCGTCCCACTTTATATGCTTTTTTAAGGTCTTCTGGAAACACGTTCATATGGCGGCGCAGCTTCGCCGCGACGTTGAACACGCTCGTCTCGTAACGCGCGTAGTCGTCGAACTGGAGCGTGTCGGTCGCTTCGAGTATTTCGGTTTCGCCGATGAAGTTCCGCATAGTCGAGGCTACGCTCTCGTTGAGCTGTCTGTGGAAATTCTCAATCGGCGCGTTCATCGTAAAGATCAGCCGGACTGGAATACGCCTCTCATAGACCGCCGTATAATCTGAATTATACGCGAGTCCCGCGAACCACAGCCTTTCAAGAAACGCGCGGACGCAGGCGGTCAGATCCCCGAAATAAATCGGCGAGCCGAGAACTATTCCGTCGGCGGACAGCACATCGTTCAGCACCGGGGTCAGCGCGTCCTCCATAGCGCACTTGCCGAAGCTCGGGTAATCGAGCCGCTTACACTCGAAACAGGAGGAACAGCCCTTAAATGTCAGCTTGTAAAGATCGTATTTCTTCGTCTGCGCACCCGCGTCGCGCGCGCCGTCAAGCGCGGATTCCACCATTTGCGCGGTGTTCCACTGCGCGCGCGGAGACCCGTTCAGCCCGATAATTCTCACAACACACCCTCCTTGCAGAATACATAAACGTATTATATCACCGACGCGCATAAAAATAAAGAAAAACTTTCGCTCCGCCCGCATTATTTCGTTTGACATTTCCTTGTTTGTAATGTATTCTGTTATTTGTATAGTATCCGCAAGCGCGTTCCTGTGCGGTTACGGCAGCCGCGTCGCGCGCAAGCGGCGTTACGCCGGAACATCGGAGCGCAGCCGGAATTCATTTCCGGCAAGCGGAACGGAGGACAACTTAAACTATGGGAAACCTAAAATATCCGCTTTTGTTTCAGCCGCTGACGCTCGCGGGGCGCGTGTTCCGCAACCGCATATTCGGCTCGCCGACCGGCTGGCAGGACCTGTCCGGAGAGTGCTTTCCCTCTCCGGAGTGCGCGGCGTACTACGAGCGAAAGGCGCGCGGCGGCGCGGCGACGGTCACGGTCGGCGAAATGGCTGTCGATACGCGGCGCGGACAGGGCGCGGAGGTCGCGATTCCGCTCGACAACCCGAGCGCCGCGCCGTCTCTGACGCGGCTCGCCGAGGGTATCTCGCGCCGCGGAGCCGTCGCGGTGGCGGAGCTTCAGCACGCGGGTATGTTCGCGGAGGAATCCGCGCGGCGCGGCAACGTAATCTATGGTCCCGTCGCCCGCGAACGCGCGGTCGGCGGAATCGTGCACGCGGACGGCGGCGGCGCGGTACTCGAAATGCCCGAGCGCGTGATTTACGAGACAATCGAGGCATATGCGGACGCTGCGGCGTTCGCGCGGAAGTGCGGCTTCGGTATGGTGCTCATCCACGGCGGACACGGCTGGCTGCTGTCGCAGTTTTTGTCGCCGCAAATCAACGTCCGGCGCGACGACTGGGGCGGGAGTCTCGAAAACCGCGTCCGTCTGCCGCTCGCGATAATAAAACGCATTAAGGAAAAGTGCGGCGCGCGGTTCCCGGTGGAGTTCCGCATCTCCGCTACGGAAGCGAACCCGGACGGCTACGGACTCGACGAGGGCGTCAAAATCGCCGTCGCGCTTGACGGCAAAGCCGATTTGATACATTGCTCCGCCGGACACCACGAAGTGCGCGCCGCGTTCGTCGTCACTCACCCGAGCCTGTTCGCGGAGGACGGAGTCAACGCATATCTCGCGCGGGAAATCAAGAAACACGTCAAAACCCCGGTCGCGGCGGTCGGCGGCTTCACAGAACCGGAGCTTATGGAAGAAACCCTGCGAACCGGCGGCGCGGACGTAATCGCCGTCGCGCGCGAGCTGATTGCGGACCCCGATATGCCGAACAAGGCGCGCGCCGGGCGCGAAGCCGACGTCACGCGCTGTCTGCGGTGCTTCACCTGTTTTTCGAGCGTTATTACGAACCGCACGTTCTGCTGCGCCGTCAACCCGGAAATCGGCGCGGAAACGGTTGCGGCGCGCAACGAGCCGCCGGAACGGAGAAAGAAAGTCCTCGTCGCGGGCGGCGGAGTCGCGGGAATCGAGGCGGCACTCACCGCGGCGGCGCGCGGTCACGACGTTACGCTGTGTGAGAAGTCAGACCGGCTCGGCGGAACGCTGCGCTGCGAGGAGAACGTGCCGTTCAAGTCAAAGCTCTCGGCGTACCTCGACCAGCAGGAACGGCGCGTCCTCGGTTCGGGAATCGACCTGCGGCTCAATACGGAAGTCACGCGGGAGCTTGCCGCGGACGAAAAACCCGACGCGATAATCGCCGCGCTCGGCGCGGAGCCGCTGATTCCGAAAATCGACGGCATCGGGCGCGCCATACTCGCCGAGGACGTTTACCGCGACTCTGACTTGGCGGGCAAAACGGTCGCGATTCTCGGCGGCGGTCTCGTCGGCGTCGAGCTTGCGATTTTCCTGGCGCAGCAAGGCAGGTCGGTCACGGTACTCGAAATGCTGCCGCGCCTGTCGGACGGCGGCAACGAGCTTCACGGTCTCGCGCTCGATCTTAAGCTGCGCGAGGTCGGCGTGACGCTGTCGCTGTCCACGCGCGCGGTTAAAATCACCGCGTCCGGTGTCGAGGCGGAGCGCGGCGGCGAGGTCATAGTCTTCCCCGCCGACACGGTAATCTGCGCGGTCGGTCAGTCTCCGCGAAGCGCGGCGGCGCAGTCGCTTTACGACGTTGCGCCGGAGTTCCATATGATTGGCGACTGCGTTTCGCCGCGCAATATCCGCGAGGCGGTGCGGCAGGGCTACTTCGCCGCGCTCGACCTGTAGGCTCGGACGCGAGTTACGGCGGGACGCGCTTTTTTCCGGAAAAAAGCTGCAAAAAAGCGATAGCTTCAGCTTTATATTCCGCGTGAGTATATCCGCAACTCCGCCCGTACTCCCGCGAATTTGAATCATCAAACTTTGCCTTTTGCAGCTTTTCGCGAAAAGCGCGCGCCAAAACCTCTCGCGCACCCCGGCGTATCCTACTTTCGTAAACAGGAGGCACCGCAAATGAACACACTGAAGTACTACGCGACCGGTAACGCGCCGCGGGATACTCCGCCCGGTTTCAGCGGGTACGTTCCGCTTACCCGAATGTCGGACGCGGTTTTCCCCGGCTGTATGCTCGCGGAACTCGGGTATCTCACCGAAGCGTTCTCAAATCCCGACGCCGGGCTGTCGGCGCACGATTCGGACGAGCTTTATATGTTTATCGGGCTTGACCCGGCAAATCCCGAAAGCCTGAACGCCGAAATCTCGTTCCGGCTTGAGAACGACGCGCTGACGCTGCGCGAGACCTGCTGTGTGTTTATCCCGCGCGGCGCGGCGCACGGCGGAATGAGCGTCGCGTCGCTCGGAAAACCGGTGCTTATGCTGATGTGGCACACTTCGTCGGACGCTTACGCGTCGCGTCCGGCGGAAGCCTCGGCTCCGCGCGGGGCGTACGCCGCGAACGTCATAACGCGGTACGCGCCGCCGTCCGGCGTACTGCCGGAAGCCCCGGACGGCTTCCTCGAACTCCTGCTGTTCCTCGACGGCGCACGGCTTTCCGGCGCGCCGTACCTGGAGTCGATGTGGTTTCTGACTAAAAACGACACCGGTCCGCCGCAGCACGCGCACCCGTTCGCCGAGATTATCGGCTTCGCGGGGACGGACGCAGGTTCGCCGTCGGAGCTTGGCGCGTCCGTGGACTTCTACATTGAAGGCGAGCGCGTGACGCTCACGAAGCCGACGCTGATATATATCCCCGGCGGCGTGCGCCACGGTCCGCTTATAGTCCCGGAAATGTCGCGCCCGATAATCCATTTTTCCTGCGCCGCCGCGCACGGGTACGCACGGCTTCTCCGTGCGGATTAACAATTAAGAACGACGGAGCCGCTTCGCGGCATATGCGCCCGCCGGTGCGGGATTGAGCGCAATCAAATCTGTACTCCCACGAGCTATAGCCGGCAAACTCTGCTTTTTGCAGCTTTTCCGCGAAAAAGCGCGCGCCTAAACGCCCGCTAATACATAAACGAAAGGTATCTACCGCTATGACTGCATACGCGGAGCCTTATGTGCTCCAAACTTTCCCGAACGGGCGCGAGGTCGTCAAATACGGCGAAATCGAAACCACCGACGTCGCAAAGCACTACATCGTAATCGAAAAAGCCGAACCCGGAACATTCGTCAACACCTGGGAAACCGCGGGAAAGCTCGCGGCTCTCGGGTTCAGAAACTACGTCGATTACTGGGACAAAAACGCGTCCAACCAGTGGGGGCTTACCGTGGACTGGCAGTTCGGGCAGGCGAAAATCGGCAAATGCACATTCTGGCTGTCTGACGGCTTCGCTTTCGCGGCGGGGATTTTCTTCGAGTCCGTCGGACGGTTCACGTCGATTAACGACTCGGCGCGCTTTCACCATAACCACCCGCTCAATATGGTCGGCACCGGCAGGTTTCAGCAGCTTTTTAGTCAGGAAAAACAAATGGAATACTTCCGCCGCGTCAAAGAGGACCCGGCTCTCGCCAATCCTTCCGAGAAAATCGTTATCGGCAGCGACGTATGGATCGGCGCGAATGCGTTTATAAATACGTCGAAGTGCCGCAGTATCGGCGACGGCGCGGTTATCGCGGCGGGCGCAATCGTTAACGCGGACGTGCCGCCGTACGCGGTCGTCGGCGGGGTGCCGGCGCGCGTGCTGAAGTACCGCTATACTCCGGAGCAAATCGAAACGCTGCTGCGCGTGCGCTGGTGGGACTGGAGCGACGGCGAAATCGCCGCAAACGCCGACGAGCTTATGTATCCCGAGAAGTTTTTCGCGAAATTCGGCAAGTAACCGCAACGCCGTAACTATATTTTTAAGGAGAGCATATATGAAGTTCACCGAACTCCCGTATTCCCGCGTAACGCTTGAGGACACGCACGCCGCAATCGAAAAGTTTCTGTCGGACTTCGCTTCGGCGGGTACCGCCGAAGCCGCCGCGGAGCTGCTCCGCGGCTACTTCGCGCTCAGCACGGAGACCGAAACCAATATGTCGCTCGCGCAGGTTCGCTATGAAATCAACACGAAAGACGAATTTTACAAAGCCGAAAACGACTACTACGACGAGAATTCCCCCGCGATGCAGCTCGACGAAAAGCGCGTCACGGACGCTCTGCTCGACAGTCCGCTGCGCGGCGGACTTGAGGACAAATTCGGCTCGCTGATGTTCCGTATGTTTGAAAACCGCCGCAAACTGCTTAACGAAGCCTCCGTTCCGCTTATGCGGGAGGAGAACAAGCTCACCTCGAAGTATTCGGAACTGCTCGGCGGCGCGGAAATCGAGTTTGACGGCAAGACGCTGAATCTCTCGCAGCTCGGACCGTACCGGCAGTCGTCCGACCGCGCGGTTCGCAAGTCGGCGACGGCGGCGTACTTCGGCTGGTTCGCGGCGCGGCAGGCGGAGTTTGACGAACTGTTCGCGAAGCTCACGGTTCTGCGCGACGAAATCGCGAAAAACCTCGGCTTCGCGAGCGGCGTCGAATACGGCTACGCGAAAATGCAGCGGTTCGACTACGACGAGGCTATGGTCAAGACCTACCGCGACGACGTCAAGAAGTATCTTGTGCCGCTCGTTTCGGAGCTTAAACTGCGTCAGCAAAAGCGCATCGGCGTCGATAAACTGCGTATGTATGACAACGACTACTATTTCAAGTCCGGCAACCCGAAGCCGTTCGGCACGCCCGACGAAATGGTCGCGCACGCGAAAAAGATGTATCACGAGCTGTCGCCCGAGACCGGCGAGTTCTTCGACTTTATGCTTGAGGGCGGTATGATGGACCTGCTCGCGAAGCCCGGCAAGGCTCCCGGCGGCTTCTGCACGGCGTTCCCGAAGTACAAAACGCCGTTCATTTTCTCGAACTTCAACGGCACGAAAGACGACGTGGACGTGCTCACGCACGAAGCCGGACACGCGTTTCAGGTCTACCTGTCGATGCGCGAAATCGATGTGCCGCTCTACTGGTGGCCGACGTACGAGTCCTGCGAAATCCACTCGATGTCTATGGAGCTTATAACGCGTCCGTGGATGAACGGCTTTTTCGGCGCGGATACCGAAAAGTTCCTCTATTTGCAGCTTGAGGACATACTGAACTTCATACCCTACGGCTGCCTTGTGGACGACTTCCAGCACCACGTCTACCGCAACCCGTCGGAGTCGCCGGACGAACGCGCCGCCGCTTGGCTGACGCTTGAGCGCGGGTATATGCCGTGGCTCGACTACGACGGCGATGCGTATCTTGAGAGCGGCAGACGCTGGCAGCGGCAGTCGCACATTTTCTCGTCGCCGTTCTACTATATCGACTACACGCTCGCGCAGAACTGCGCCGTGCAATTCTTCCTGCGCTTTGAAAACGGCGACAAGAACGCCTGGGGCGACTATCTCGAACTCTGCAAAACCGGCGGCTCCGAGACGTTCGTAAAGCTCGTCGAAATCGCGGGGCTGCGCTCGCCGTTCGATGCGGACGTGCTGAAAAACGTGTGCGCCGACCTGCACCGCGCGCTCGCAAAGACGGACGACGCGGCTATAGACAAGTAGGCACTGACGACGCCCCGCTCTTAACGCGCGGGGCGTCGCCGCTTCCGCTTGACAAACGCGGAAATATGTGGCATAATCGCTCTCGTATACTAACGCCTGGAGGGACAAAATGCAAGCGTTGCAAAGCCCGGGCAAACCCCGGCAGTCGAATATCGAGCTGCTGCGAATCGCGTCGTTCGTGATGATTGCGGCGATGCACTCCGTGGGCTGGTACCGGCACGTCAATACCGTAATCGGCGACCTGAACTGGATATTCGCGAACACGCTGTCGGGTATCGCGCAGGGTGCGGTCGGTTGTTTTATGCTGATAACCGGGTACTTTTATGAGAGCGTCAACATAAAGGCGAAAGTCAGGAAAATACTGCTGCCGGTGCTTGCGTACCTGCCGCTGTACTATCTGTATCTGCTTGTCCGCGATTACGAACTGCGCAGTTATGTACAGCCTCTGAAACAGCTCGTGCAGAATCTGCTGAACAACGGCGGAATGGTCGGAATTTTCTGGTACATACAATGCCTGCTGATAGTAACGCTGTTAAGCCCGCTGCTCAAGGCGGCGATTGACAATATCTCCCGGCGGACGCACTTGCTCGGAATCGCCGTAATGCTCGTGTTTTTCTCGCTGCTGCCGACGGTGAACGCCGCGACGGACCTGTACATTTTCCAGCAGGGACTTTACAGCTCGGAGGCGGCGACGTTCGTGACGATGTACTTCATCGGCGCGTACTTCAGGAAGTACCCGGTGCGAATGAAAACCGGCACCGCGGGGCTGCTCGCTGCGGCTTCCGCGCTCGCCGTACCGGCGATGAACGCGCTCTGGTGTTCGCGGTGGAGTCCGTTTATGCTGTTTCACAAGGGACTGGAGTATCCGTTTGACACATACGTCGGACCGTTTCTCGATTCGCGGAACCTCCTGCTGATTGCCGAATCCGTCGCGGTGTTCGTCTTTTTCACGAAGCTCGGTTTCAGCAGCCGCGCCGTCAACAAAACCGCGTCGCTGACTTACGGCGCGTACCTAATCCATATGTTTTATGTATACCTTACGAATTTCTTTGTTCTGCACTTCGGCTGGAATCCGCCGTATATCCCGGGACTCGCCGCGCGCTGGCTCGCCTGCGCCGCGCTGTCTCTGCTGACGGAATATGTGCGGCAGCGCGCCGTCGCGCTGATTCGGCGTCCGAGGTCTGAAACTGCATAGCAAAAGAAACACGCGGGTCGGCTGACCCGCGTGTTTTGCGTTTACCGCGCTTACTTTCTGAGGTCGAGCAGCTTAGCTTTCAGCTCGCCCTCTATGCGTCCGAGTTCAATCTCCGCTTCCGCGCGTTTTCTGGAGCCCTCCTGCTGAATCACGCGCACCTGTTCGAGCGTGTCGATAAGCGTGTGGTTTGTCGCGACGAGCGTCTCGACGTCGGCAATGCCGCGCTCGGACTCTTTCGCGATTTCGATTGTACCCATTTTCAGAGCCTCCGCGTTCTTTTTCAAAAGTTCGTTCGTCATATTCGACACTTCGCGCTGCGCTTCCATCGCCTGGTTCGAGTGGAACATACCGAGCGCGAGCACCATCTGCGACTTCCACAGCGGAATCGTGTTGACGATAGAGGTCTGGATTTTCTCCACCATCATACTGTCGTTGTTTTGCAGCAGACGAATCTGCGGAGCCATCTGTATGCTAATCATACGCGTAATCTCGAGGTCGTACATCTTCTTTTCAAAGCGGTTCAGCATATTCGCGTAGTCCTGAACCTTTTGCGCGTCCTCCGGCAGTTTGGATTCTTCCGCCTTTTGCTGAAGTTTCGGCAGCTCCTCCGCGCGGCACTGTTCGAGTCTGCGCTTACCCGCGAGGATATACATCGTAAGTTCTTTGAAGTACGCCTGGTTGAGGTCGTACATCTGGTCGAGCATCGCCGCGTCTTTCAACAGCACGACCTGGTGTTTCTCGAGCAGGTTCGCGATTTCGTCCACGTTCGCCTCGCAGCTGTCGTACGCCGCTTTCATCGTCGCGATGCGGTTGCGGCTTTTCTTGAAAAGCCCCTGCTTTTTGCCGTCCTCCGCTCCGAAGCCTTTGAGCTGTACGACGAGCTTCGAGAGCATATCGCCGACCTCGCCCATATCTTTCGTGCGGACGCTGTCGAGCGTCGTGCCGGAGAAATCCGCGATGTTTTTCTGCGCCGCCGCGCCGTACGTCAGCACGGCGTTCGTGTCGGTCACGTCGATTTTGTCGGAGAAGTCGAGTACGATTTTCCGCTCCGCTTCCGAGAGCTGCGACAGGTCGAGCTTCGACGGTTCCGCGTGTGCGGCGGCGGACGCGCTCATAGTCAGGACGGCGGCGGGAGCTTTCGGCTCCTCCGGACTAAGCGTCAGCGTCGGTGTATAGTCAGCCATAATATGACCCTCTTTAAGTTTATTTTACCGCTCCGCAGCGGGGTGCGCCCGGGACGCGCGTCCAACCCCCGCGCGCCTTACAGCAGCAAGTCCGCGAGCGGCTTCGTCGTCGTGTGGAACGGGTGCGGAGCCGCGCCTTCCGCCGCGTATCCCACCGGCAGGAACGCCACGGGAACGATGTTTTCCGCCAGCCCGAACGTTTCGCGCGCCTTGTCCGCGTCAAACGCGAGACACCAGCAGGAGCCGAGTCCGAGTTCCCAGGCTTGCAGCATCATATGCGTCGTGATAATGCTGCAATCTATGACTCCGGCGTCGAGTCCTGCGCGTTTGATAGTTACGGAGTTGTTATAACAGATGAGGAACGCGAGCGGCGCGCCGTAACGGCAGCGCGAGATAACGTCCGCCTGCGCGAGTTCCTCCGGGGTTTGCAGCACCTTGACGAGCTGCGGCTGCATATTCGCCGCCGTCGGCGCAACCGTCACCATTTCGAGAATCGCGTCGAGTTTCTCCTGCTCGACCGGTTTGTCGGGATTGAACTGGCGCACCGAGAAGCGTTCTTTCGCGAGATCTGTGAATGACATTGTGATTCCTCCTGTTTTACTGTATTTTCTGTAATTATATAACATATTACGGAATGCGTCAAGCTAAAGTTTGTCCGCGGCTGCGGTCCCGGCGGCAGCCGTCACGGCTAAGCGGCGCGACGCCCGCCGGACGCGCGGTTAATAACGCGCAGCTTGACAATACATACGCGCCTGTGGTATTATATGGCGTTCCGCAACTACTGCCCGAAAGTGAGGTTTCCGATGAAAAAAACGCTTTGCGCGCTGCTCGCTCTCGCCGTAACCGTCTCGCTCGCCGCGTGTTCCGCCGGGAAAAATCCCGCTGCAAGCCCGGGTACGACCGCGTCCTACGAACCGTCCGGCTCTCCGGATACGCCGCCGCCGTCCGCCGCGCCGCCTCAGACGCTGCTCACCGCGGAGAACTTCCCGCGGCTTGACGGCTCGACGGCGACTATACCGCTCGGCGAAGCCGTCGTCGCGGCGGTTCTCGGCATACCGCGCGGGGACGCGGCGGCGTATATTAACTTTTCCGGCACAAATAACGCGTTCTTCGCGCTCGCGGCGGCACCCGGCGACGGCAACACCGGCGCGTACGCCGCGGACGTTCTGATAGTGTACGAGCCGCCCGCGGAAACTCTCGGACAGTTCGGCGACTCCGTCGAGATGACCGCAATCGGGCGCGACGCGCTCGTGTTCCTCGTCAACGCGTCGAACCCGATTTCAAATCTAACGACGGAGCAGCTTCAGAAAATATACACCGGCGAGTACACCGACTGGTCGCAGCTCGGCGGTACGCCCGGCGAGATTCTGCCGTATCAGCGTCCGCAGACCTCCGGCAGCCAGACGATGTTCACGAAGCTCGTTATGCGCGATTTGCCGCTCGTCAACGCGCCGGCGGGACTCGTCTCCGCCGATATGGGCGGGCTTATCGAGGCAATCGCGTCCTACGACAACGGCGTCTCCGCAATCGGATACAACGTCTGGTATTATGTGCAGAATATGAAGCCCGACCCCAACGTAAAAATCCTCACGATAGACGGCGCGGCTCCGAACCGCGAGACGATTAAGTCCGGCGAATATCCGTTCGTCAACGACTTTTTCGCCGTCATAAGAGCTGACGAACCCGCAGACTCCCCCGCGCGGATTCTCTGCGAATGGCTCACGGGCGCGCAGGCGGCGGAGCTTATCGCCCGCGAGGGTTACGCGGAGCTTAACTCGTAACCGGCGATGACCGTGTATTTTGACAACGCGGCGACGACGGCTCCGCGCGCGGAGGCTGTCGCCGCCGCGCTTCGCGGAATGACGGAGGTCTGGGGCAACCCGTCGTCCAACCACCCCGCCGGACGCTCGGCGAACGCGGAGCTTTCCGCCGCGAGGAAAAGCGTCGCCGACGCGCTCGGCGCGAAGCCTGAAAATATCGTGTTCACCTCCGGCGGCACAGAGGCGGACAACCTCGCGATTTTCGGCGGGGCGCAGCTTCGCTCACGGCACGGGAAGCATCTTATTACGTCGCTCGCGGAACATTCGGCGGTGCTGAACGCGTTCAAACGACTTGAAAAGTTAGGGTACGAGGTCACATATCTGGAACCGGCGCGAACGGGCGCGGTCTCCCCCGACGCGCTCGCGGACGCACTCCGTCCGGACACGACGCTCGTGTCGCTGATGCTCGTCAACAACGAGACCGGCGCGGTTTCCCCGGCGTACGAGTACGGGAAGCTGATTCGCGCAAAAGCTCCCCGCGCGCTGTTTCACGTTGACGCGGTGCAGGCTTTCGGCAAGACGCCGTTTTCGGTAAAATCGCTCGGCGCGGATTTGATTTCAATCTCGGCGCACAAGATTTACGCGGTCAAGGGCGCGGGCGCGCTCTACTGCGCTTCGGGCGCGGCTCTGCCGCCGCTTCTCTTCGGCGGCGAACAGGAGGCGGGCGCGCGCTCCGGAACCGAGGCTTTGCCGGCGATTATGGCTTTCGGAGCTGCCGCCGGGCTTGCGGTCGCGGAGCTTGCGGACGGTATGAACCACGCGGCGCGGCTGCGCCGTATAGTCACGGAAAAGCTCGGCGAAATCCCGCGCTTCACTGTTATCGCGGACGGTATTCCGCACATTCTGAGCATATCGCTTCCCGGGTACCGCAGCGAAACGCTTATGAACTGCCTCGAAGAAGCCGGGTTCTGCCTGTCGCGCTCGTCCGCCTGCAGACGCGGACAGCGAAGCCGCGTTCTGACCGCGATGAAGCTCCCGCCGGACGTTACCGACGGCGCGCTGCGCGTCAGCTTCGGCAGACAAAACACCGAGGCGGAAGCGGAGCTTTTCGCGGAAACGCTGCTTGAAATCTCAAAAAAACTTGTTCACAGGTAGGAAAATTTATGCGTAACGAATTACTGCTCGTCCTGTCCGTACTCGTCATATTCTCGCTGACCGTGCTTTCGGCGAAGCTCTTCGGCGAGCGCGGACTCGTCGCCTGGACGTGCATTGCGACGCTGCTCGCGAACATCGAGGTGCTGCTGCTCGTCCGCGCGTTCGGTATGGAACAGACGCTCGGCAACGTCATATTCGCGTCAACCTTTCTCGCGACGGACATACTGTCCGAGCTGTACGGTAAAAAAGCCGCCGCGCGCGCGGTGTATATCGGCGTGTTCGCTTCCGCCGCGTTTCTGATTATCTCGCAGTCGTGGCTGCTCTACACGGTCTCCGAAAACGACTGGGCGGGCGGGAGCATCGCCGCGATTTTCTCGAACCAGCCGCGGCTCGTCGGCGCGAGCCTTGCCGTCTACGCCGTATCGCAGCGGCTCGACGTGTGGCTGTATCACAAGTGGTGGAGCTTTACGGAGCGGCGGTTCGGCGACTCGCGACGCGGGCTGTGGCTCCGCAACAACGGTTCGACGCTCGTCTCGCAGCTCGTGAACGCGACGCTGTTCAACGCCGCCGCGTTCGCCGGAGCGGAGGGCTACAGCAGCGGTATGCTTGTGCAGATTATCATCGCGACGTATGTGATATACGTCGTCACAAGTCTCGCGGACACGCCGTTTATCTATCTCGCGCGCAAAATCTGCAAACCTGACGCGTCCGCGCTGTGAAAACCGCGCTCGTGACCGGCGGGGCGCGCGGAATCGGCGCGGAAATCTGCCGCGCTCTCGCCGCGGACGGCTATCGCGTCGCGGTGAACTTTAACCGCAGCGAAGCCGAAGCCGCCGCGCTCGCTTCGGAAACCGGATCCGTTGCCGTACGCGCGGACGTTTCCGACTTTGCCGCCGTGTCCGGAATGTTTGAGCGGCTCGGCGGAGTTTCCGCGCTCGTGTGCAACGCCGCGGTCGCGGACTACGGCGTGTTTCAGGACGCGGCGGAACGCTGGCGCGAGGTATTTGACGTAAATTTCGGCGGCGCGGTCAATGTAATCCGCGCCGCGCTTCCGTATTTTCTGCGCGAAAAGCACGGCGCAATTGTCGTAGTCTCCTCCGTGTGGGGACTGCGCGGCGCGTCGTGCGAGAGCATATACGCGGCAAGCAAGGCTGCGGTCGCCGGACTCGCGAAGTCGCTCGCGGCGGAGCTTGCGCCGAGCGGAATCCGCGTCAACTGCGTCGCTCCGGGCATAATCGGAGCGGGTATGACGACGGACGCTTTCGGGCAGTCCGACCTCGCGGAGCTGCGCGCCCGCGTGCCGCTCGGACGGCTCGGCACGGCGCGCGACGTTGCGGACGCGGTTGCGTTCCTCTGCTCCGGCCGCGCGGAGTATATCACCGGGCAGGTGCTTGAGGTCGGCGGGGGACTTTAGGCTAAAGCAGCTCCGCCGCCGCGCCGAGCGTTTCGCCGATCGGCTCTCGGATCAGCAAGTCCGCCTTATCGTCGTACGAAGTCGCGGATTTATTGATAAGCACGAGCTTTCCGCCCTTAAAATAGCGCAGAAGTCCCGCCGCGGGATACACCGCGAGCGACGTGCCGCCGACGATAAGCGTCCTCGCCCGCGATATTGCGCGGACGGCGTTCGACACCGTTTCGTCGTCAAGCCCCTCCTCGTACAGCACGACATCCGGTCTTACCGTTCCGCCGCATTTGCCGTTGTCCCGACCGGACGCGCCTTTGCCGATATGCCCGTCGCACTTGGGTACCGCGTCCGGCGACCGCATCACATATTCGAGCGTAAACTTCTTGCCGCAACGCTCGCAGTACTGCCGCAGGTTCGAGCCGTGCAGCTCGTACACGGTGCGGCTCCCCGCCGCCTGGTGCAGTCCGTCAATGTTCTGCGTGACCACCGCGTCGAGCAGTCCGCGCGACTCGAGCTGCGCGAGCGCGAGATGCGCCCTGTTCGGCTTCGCCGAGAGCGCGACGAGATTTTCCCTGTAATAGCGGAAAAACAGTTCGGCGCGCTGTTTGAAAAACGTGTGCGACAGCAGTTCCTCCGGCGGGTATCCGTATACCTCGCGCGCGGAGTACAGTCCGGTTTCGCTCCGGAAGTCGGGAATGCCGCTCTCCGTCGAGACTCCGGCTCCGCCGAAAAACACTATGCCGCCGCCGCGCAGGATTTCCGCAAGAATTTCTGTTTGATTCGGCATTGAATTATGCTCCTTACGATTTGTTTATTCATTTTATCATTTGTCCGCTCGGTCGGCGGAGCCTTCCGTCGCTCTGTGCCTCGCAAGCTCGCACGGGGAACGCGTCTGCGGTCGCGGAGCCTTTCCCCCATCACACAAAGTGCCTGTGGTTATCGTTCAAAATAAATGTCACAGACGCCCGCAAAGGAAACGCATATGGCGGAGCTTCAAAAAAACGATATACTGACGCTCACAACCGGCGGCTACTCGTCCGAGGGGCAGGGCGTCGCGCGGGCGGACGGACGCGTCGTGTTCATTAAGGGCGCGGTTTCCGGAGAAACCGTTTCGGCGCGGATACTCAAAACAGGAAAAAACGCCGCGTTCGCAAAGGTCGAAGCGGTACTTGAAGCGTCCGCCGAGCGTATCGTTCCGCTGTGTCCGGTTTACGGAAAGTGCGGCGGCTGCGACTTCGGGCATATGTCGTACGCCGAGGAGCTTCGCGCCAAGCGCACGCGTGTCGCGGACGCGTTCCGCAAGTTCGCGGGCGCGGAGCCGGAGCTTGCCGCCGTCAATCCGTCTCCGCTGACTGAGAAGTACCGCAACAAGGCGGTGTTCGAGGTCGGCAAAACGGCTTCCGGCGAATGCGTAACCGGGTTTTACCGCAAAAACAGTCACGACATAGTACCGTGCGAACGCTGTCTGCTGCAATCCGGCGCGGCGAACTCCGCCGCCGAAGCTCTGCGCGCCTGGTCGGACAAACACGGCGACGCTTCGGCGCGCCGGCTGTTCGTCAGGAGCGGCGAGCGCGGCGTTCAGGTCGTACTCGAGGCGCGGAACAAGCCGCGGAACACCGCCGAATTCACCGCCGCGGTGCGCGAATATGTGCCGGGCGCGACGAGCGTTATGCTGTGCGTAAGCCGCGGCGAGTCGAACGTCGCGCTCGCGGGAGGATTTTCCGTACTGTACGGCGCGGATTACTTCGAGGACACACTGTGCGGCAGCGTGTTCCGGCTGTCGCCTACCGCGTTTTATCAGGTGAACCGGCTCCAGGCGGAGCGGCTTTATGACTGCGCGGTCGCGTTCGCCGACCTGCGCCCGGGCGATACCGCGCTCGATATGTACTGCGGCGCGGGAACTATCACGCTCGCGCTCGCGAAATCCGGCGCGTCGGTTTACGGAGCCGAAATCGTACCGGAAGCTGTGCTCAACGCGCGGGAAAACGCGGAGCGCAACGGCGCGGCGAACGCCGCGTTCGTCTGCGCGGACGCGGAAGACGCCGCCGCACGGTTCGCTGGCGAGCGAATCCCGCCGAAAACCGTAGTCGTCGATCCGCCGCGCAAGGGACTCGCGCCCGGCACGGTCGCGGAGATTGCCGCGATGACCGGACGCGTCGTCTATGTTTCCTGCGACCCCGCAACGCTCGCGCGGGATGTAAAACTGTTCGCGGAGCGCGGATTTTCGCTCCGTAACGTCAAGATGTTCGATATGTTCCCGCGCACCGCGCATATCGAGTGCGCCGCGCTGCTTGAACGCTGACGCTACGGCTTGAGGTCGATGACCTCGAGTCCCCGGCGCGCGGCGTAAGCGCGGGTGTACATCGTGCCGCCGACCTTGCCGTCGAACACGGTGATAATAACGCTCGACTTGTCCGCCATATAGCGGTTGCGGCGGCGCATACAGTCGTCTGTGTACCGCCGCGAGACGAAAGTCTCCGTGTCGCACTGCGACAGAAGCCGGAAGTACCGCGCACGCTCGCGCTCGCTCCACCGCGCCGCCTGCTCCTCGCAGGGAATCGCGGCTTCGAGCGTCACTCCGGCGCGCGTCTCGCGCAGCGCGATTACGGCTTCCGCGAAGTACATATCGGCTCCGCGCGCCATACCGCAGACGAATTTGCGCACGCCCGAATCGTACAGCGACTCTATAACGTCCGCGATTTTGCGCTTAAGTTCCTCGCAGCGCGGGTCGTCCTCGTCAAAAGTCCACGGCAGCTTCTCCGGACGATAACCCGAAAAACAGCAGGTAACCGGACGCTCCGCGATATTTATTTCCATTTTCAGACGCCTCCCCCCGCTTCCGCACAGTATATATCATTGTGCCGCGATAGTCAACCTCGCGGTGAAAGCATTAGGCATATTATATAATTCTTCAGCAGAGTCAAAATGCCTGATTTGTGCAGTATGCACAGTATTTATAACGGTGCAATCTCGAAAATGCGTTGCGGTACGGCGATAACCGCAAAAACGCGAACGCAAAAGATTGTGGGAACTCACTATTGCAATTTGTTGAAATTTATGGTAAAATAATCTTGTTTAGCTGAGCGGAATACCCAAAAACCACAGCAGGGAGGTCTTACTATGAAATATCTGCTTAGCCGCATATTCAGAAAAGTATCCGAAAACGACGGGCGCGGCAAGAAGGTCAGAACCGTTGCAATCATCGGCTTTGTAATCGTTGGACTCGCGCTTTTTTCTGTTTTTGTGATATATCCCACACTGCCTCGCGCCGCGAAGCAGGCGGAAATGGGAACGAACGTCTGGATTGAGTCGGTTGACGGCGCGATAATAAAATACAGGGTGGGAATTATGCCGAAAACTGCGGACGGACGTTTATTTGTGGTGTCATACAGCGAAAAAAAGGCGGTATTCGACGACAGCGGAGTTAAAAAACTGCGAATGACTCTGAAACCGACGTTTACGAGCAAGGGGCGGTACAGGTCGTACTCGGACATTCTGACGCTGCCGCCGTACGAACCGTTTTACGGCGTGGTCGTTCAGTTCGCGGACGGTGAAGTCGTGTACACCTACGAGGAGATAATGGAGCTTGCGGACGAGTTCGCGAACGCGAAAAAGTAGCGCGGCAAAGCGCGGATATATGCGGAGCGCGGCGGTGAAACGCCGCGCTCTTTCGCGTCCGCGGCGCAAAAAAAATGCCCCTCAACAATGTTGAGGGGCGAACCGGACGCCGAAACGTCCGTCGATAGAGAAAGGATGCTGATGAAAACAATGAAAAGAATGACAGGGTGTGACACTCATAAGTGCCGCGCTCACCGACTGCCGTTTGAGGGGATGGAAGCGGGAAGCCATTTATCAATGCTCCGTCCGCCTCGCAGATGTATAATACTACACATTTAATTTCAATGCAACTACAAATCGGTTAAATTACGGTGTCAAATTCAGGAAAAACGGTTACAGAACTGTAACTGATTCCCGGAAAATATTTATCCGCGAACCCTACGCTCCCGAGCGCGCAGGTCTTGCCGTTCAGATAGCCGAGCGCGCCCGCGTCGCTCCGGAACGAAAACGTGAGCTTGTAGGAACACAGAAGCTGACCGCTCTCGCCGTACTTACGGCGGGATTTCTCGCTGCCGTACTTGCCGTCGCCGAGAATCGGGCAGCCGATGTGCGCGAGCTGCGCGCGGATTTGGTGCGTTCTCCCGGTGTGAAGTCTGCACTCGAGCAGCGACAGCCCGGACTTTGACGCGAGCGTTTTGTATTCGGTAACGGCAAGCTGCGCGCCTCGCCGCGGCTCGTCCGACACGAAAACCATATTTTTCACCGCGTCTTTGAACAGGTACCCGCGCAGTTCCCCGGACTTCGGGCGCGGCTCTCCCTCGGCGACGGCGAGATAGTACTTGTCAATCTCGCGCGTTTTGATTTTCTCGTTGACTATCCGCAGAGTCTCGGCGGTTTTCGCCGCGATAACGATGCCCTGCGTGTTGCGGTCGATGCGGTTGCACAGCGCGGGCGCGAACGAGTTCTCGCCGCGCGGGTTCCACTCGCGGCGCGCGTAGAGATACGCCTGAATCCGCGCGATAAGCGTCGCGTAGTCGAATCCCCCGCCGGAGTGACACAGTACGCCCGCGGGCTTGTTGACGAGCAGGATATTCGCGTCCTCGTACACAATATCAAGCCCGGGGTCTGTGACGCGCAGATATGCGGCGTCCTCGCGCGCCTCGCTGAAAAATTCGTCGTTGACGTACATCTGCACAGTGTCGCCGGGAGCGAGCCGCGTATCGCGCGGAGCCTTGCGCCCTCCGACTTTTATGCGTCCGAGCCGGATATATTTCTGCGCGAGAGACGGCGGCAGCAGCGGCACGCACTTCGACACGAAGCGGTCGAGCCTCGCCCCGCCGTCGTTTTTCCCCACCGAAAATTCTTTCATAGTATTACCTTACCCCTCCGTAAACTCCAAAACGGCGTCTTCAAGCTCAACTCCGCTCTTTCCGTACCAGCCGCCGAACAATTCCGAGTCCTCTGCGGTGTACACCGTATCGTCGTCCGCAATCTCAAAGGCGACGAATTCCGCGCCGACAAGTTCGACGGAGTCGCGCGTGACTTTCAGCGGCAGCATAAACACCGCGTTCGGTGCGAAGCTGCGTACGGCTACGGATACGTCGAGCGTGAACGATTCCGAAACCCAGGTGCGCTCGGGGTAAATTATGTGCAGCAACGAGAATTCGACTGTCTGCCGCCCGTCCGAACCGTATTCTACCGACTCGACCTCGGCGAATACGTACGCATTCGCGCCGAGCTGCGCGAGTTTCCGGAAGCCGTCACGCGAAATGTCCGTATTGACCGCGCCGCCCATACCGGTCGGTTCTCCTGAGTAATCCGGTGCGTCCGCGGACTCGACGCCCGACGAATCCTGCGGATTCGGATTCGGCGCGAGAACATACGGCGGTACCCCGACGTCCTCCTCCGCGGCTTCGGGACCGCCGTCGACGGACTCGGTCTGGTCGGCTTTGCCCGCGCCGTAGACCCCGTCTTGCGTGTCTTGGGGCGCGGACATATCCGCGCTTCCGGCTTTGTGCCCTCCGATGAAGAGCGCGAATATCGCGGGCAGGAGTACAATTATGACCGCGGCTGCGGTCAGCGCGGGAATAAGCCGCGAACGCCGGCGGGCTTCCGCGGGGCGGCGGTTCAGCCTGCGCAGAATCCGCTCGCGCGATTCCGGTGTGAGCCGGACTTCGTCGAACGCGTCGGTTATTTTACTCATCGAATCCGTCCCCCAGTTTCAGCTTCAGGATTTGCCGCGCGTCGGAAAGCCTGTTCCGCACCGTCGAGTCCGGACATCGCAGCAGCTTCGCGATTTCGGCGGTCTTGTACCCCTCGTAATAGTGCAGATATATGACAATCCGGTACTTTTCCGGCAGCGCGAGCACCGCGCCCAGCACTTCGTTTGACGGCTCGGGCGGCGACGCGAGAGTTTCAAACTCGCCGAGCGGCAGGTCGCGCCGCGACGAGCGTTTCAGCATATTTTTCGATATGTTTATCGCGGCGCGGATAAGCCAGGCTTTCTCGTGTTCCTCGCTCTGAAACTGCGGGCGGTAGCGCATAAGGTTCACGAAAGTGTCGGCGGCCGCGTCCTCCGCGTCGTACGGGGAACGCAGGTACGAGTAACAAACGCGGTAAACCATATCCGCGCGGCGGCGGTAGATTTCACCGGTTGAATCGGTCTGATACGCGTCGGGTGTGTTCAAAAGCTCGAACCTCTCTGTTTTTAATACAGCCGTATGCGCGGAAATGTCGCCGTTGCGGAAAATACTGTTTTTATGGTATACTATCCAAGCTGTGGATAGTAACCTCGTTTAAGCTTGTATACCACAACGGCGTAAACGCCTGCGGTATACTATCGGCAAGCGGATAGTAACCTTATCTAAGCTGATATACAGCGGCGGCACTTCGTGCCTGCGGTATACTACTCGTTGGAGATGATGGAATGAAAATCGGAGACGTCGCGCTTCCCTCGCGGCTCATACTCGCGCCTATGGCGGGCGTTACCGACCTCGCGTTCCGCGAGCTGTGCCGCGGGTTCGGCGCGGGACTTACGGTCACGGAAATGGTGAGCGCGAAAGCCCTCGTGTACGGCGACGGGAAAACCAGGGCTCTGCTCGAGTCCTCCGGTGCCGACAGACCGTTCGCGGCGCAGATTTTCGGCTCCGACCCGGACGATACGGCGCGCGGCGCCGCGCTCGCGCTCGAACACTCCGGCGCGGATATTATCGACATAAATATGGGTTGTCCCGTCGGCAAAATCGTCAAAAACGGAGAGGGTTCCGCACTTATGCTCGAACCGGAAAAAGCGTCGCGCATTATTGCCGCGGTCGTCCGCGCGGTAAACGTCCCGGTTACGGTGAAGTTCCGGCGCGGCTTTGACCGCGCGCACCTGAACGCCGCCGAGTTCGCGAAAATGTGCGAGGATTCCGGCGCGTCCGCCGTCGCGGTGCACGGACGCACGCGCGTTCAGATGTACTCCGGCGCCGCCGACTGGGACTGCATCGCCGAGGTGAAGCGCGCCGTGAGAATCCCGGTCGCCGCAAACGGCGACGTTTTCGCCGCCGAAGATGCGGTGAAAATTCTCGCGCACACCTGCGCGGACGGCGTTATGCTCGCCCGCGGGGTTCTCGGCAATCCGTGGCTGTTCCGCGAAACTGCCGCCGCGCTCGCCGGACTTCCGGTTCCCGCGCGACCGGCGGTACGCGAAATCGCGGAGACCGCGCTGCGGCAGATAACGCGCTCCGCGGAGCTGCGCGGCGAGAAAGTCGCCTGTCTCGAAGCGCGTCGGCACTATTCGTGGTACCTGCGCGGCATACCGCACGCGGCTTACTGGCGCGGACTTACCTCAAAAATCGAGTCGCTCGCCGACGCGCGGTCGGTGACGCGGAGCATAGTAAGCACCGCGGAGAGCGAGTCACGGGACTCCCGTTAGGTCGAAATCCGGTATCCAGTCCGCTTCCGAACCGTCAGGCTCGTCCTGATAGTATCCGTCCCCGATTCCCGAGTCTTCGAGGTACGCGACCGCGGCTTCGTACTCCGCGCGCGAAAGTTTGCGGTTAAGCTCCGGAAAGCGCGACTCCCGCACCGGCGTGTACTGCGTCATCAGCGAAAATAACGCCTCCCCGGGCGCGAACAGCTCCGCGAACCGGTCGATAACCCGGAATGTGTTTTCAAGGTTTCCGGGCAGTACGAGGTGGCGCACCAGAAGTCCGCTTTCGAGTACGCCGTCCGGGGAAATTTTGCAGTCCCCGACTTGGCGGTGCATTTCGAGTATCGCGTCCTCCGCGGCGCGCGGATAGTCCGGCGCGTTTGAATAGTCGGCGGCGGGCTTCGTCAATGCGTACTTGAAGTCCGGCATATAGACGTTTACCCTGCCGGAGAGCAGCCGCAGCGTCTCGACCGATTCGTAGCCGGAGGAATTCCAGACGACCGGGATTTCCGGTCCCGGTCCGAGCGACTCCGCGACCGCTTCCGTGAAGTGCGACGCGGTTACGAGGTTTATGTTCTCCGCGCCGAGAGCGGTCAGCTCCGCGTATATTTCTCGAAGCCGCTCGACCGTAACGGTCTCTCCGAAGCCGGAGAGACTGATTTTCGCGTTCTGGCAGAATTCGCAGCGCAGTGCGCAGCCGGAGAAAAACACCGTCCCCGAACCGCGCGCGCCCGTTATACACGGCTCCTCCCCGAAGTGGAGCGCGGCTCGCGCGACGCGCGGCAGCGTACCGGAGGCGCAGACTCCCCCGCCCTCCGCCGTACCGCGCTCCGCGCCGCAATATCTCGGACAAGCCGTGCAGCTTTGCATAGATTCCCCGCCCCGCAACGTTTCCGCCTGTATTCCCGCGAACTAAAATCAGCGGGCTCCGCTTTCTTGCGGCTTTTTTCTGTTTATATCCCGGCACGGCAAAGACGCGCCGCCGCTTATTATCCGGCAAGCGCGCGTCCCCGTATCCGGAGCGTCTCCGCGTCGTCAGCAGATTCGCAGGCACCGAAGTCCCGCGAAGCCGTAGGTTTCGAGAGGGCGGTAGTCGCTGTCGTCGCTGTGCGCCGCAATGAGTACGCCGCCGTCCGCACGGTCTACGACGAGCAGCGAATGTGAAAACTTCTCGCCGTCGAACGACAGCTGTATAACGTCGCCCGGCGCGGCGTCTCCGAGACGCACCGCAGCCCCGCGCGGTCCCGGTCCGTTTCCGCTCCGCGTAAGAAAACCGTATAGCAGTTCGACCGACGTCCAGCTCGGCGCGCGGTCGGACGGCGCGCGGTAGTACCAGCCGCCGCCGGCGTAGTTCATCGTCCCGGAACCGGCGAAAAGACACTGCGAAATGAAGTTCGTGCAGTCTCCCCCGATTCCGGTGAAATTATAGTAGCGCGGATTTCTCGAATGCGCCCACTCGTGCGCGTACGCGATTGCCTCTCCGGCGTTATAGCTCACACAAATCACCACCGCAGCATTATATGCCGCGGCTGCGCGCAACGTGAGTGACGCGGGGTTGCGCCGGGACGCGCGGCGGACGCGCTCTAATTGCCGAGGTATCCCTTGTTCCGCAGGGCGGTTATTATCAGGTCCACCGCGCCGTCCGTTCCGGTGAACGTTGAGTTGATAATCAGGTCCTCGTGTTCCGGGTCGCCCCAGGCGCGGTTGGTGTAGAACTTGTAGTAGTTGCCGCGGTTTTTGTCGGTTTTTTTGACGTACTGCACGGCGTTTTTGCGCGGCAGTTTGTACTCCTCGATTGCCCGCTGGACGCGCTCCTCGTTCTCCGCGCGGATAAAGACGCGGAAAAGTCCCGGCTCGTTCCGCAGAATATAGTCCGCGCAGCGGCCGATGACGATACACGGACCCTGCGCCGCGATTTCCTTGATTACGGCGGACTGCGTGATGAACATTTTGTCTGTCATAGGCGTTTCGTAGAAGCCGACGGAGTCGAAGCCGTGGTTCGCCGTAAAGCTCATATTCGACAGGAAGCCGATATCGACGCGCTCCTCGCGCTGTTCGACGTATCCGTGACTCATACCGCTTTTCTCGGCTGTGAGCGCGATAAGCTCCTTGTCGTAGCAGCCGACCCCGAGCGTGTCTGCGAGCTTTTTGCCGATTCCGCGCCCCGCGCTTCCGTACTGCCGCGAAATCGCGACGATGTATCTGAAGTCCATTTATTTACCTCCGAGCATTTATTCGGGTATTCCTGCGCGTTATTCCGAGTTAACGCTTGCTTTATTGTACCACTTATGCTAAAATAGAGCAACAAAAAATTTGCGGCAAAATTTTTCGCGGCGCGAAAGGAAATTCATTATGGCAATCATACTGCTCGACGGCGCAATGGGTACAATGCTTCAGCAAGCGGGGCTGAAGCCCGGGGAAACCTCCGAGGTTATGAATATCAGAAACCCGAAAGCCGTTCTGAAAATACACCGCGCTTACGCCGAGGCGGGCGCGCGTATGCTCTACACGAATACGCTCTGCGCAAACGCGCTGAACCTGCGCGGCTCCGGACTTTCCGTGCGCGAGGTTATCGCGTCCGGCATAGAGCTCGCGCATAAAGCCGGCGACGTAAAGGTCGCGCTCGACGTGGGTCCGCTCGGCGCGGTTATCGCGCCGCCGGAGGAAAAACCGGAGGACGGCGAGCTTTCGTTCGACGCGGCGTACAACCTGTACGCGGAGCAGGTCGCGCTCGGTGCGGAAAACGGCGCGGACTACATCGTCGTCGAGACGCAGTACGACCTGCTCGAGGTCGGAATCGCGCTCGCCGCCGCGCGCGACGCCGCAAAGCTCCCCGTGCTCGTCACAATGACTTTCGACGAGACCGGGCGAACCTTTTCCGGCGCGACTCCGGAAGACTTCGCCGCCGCCGCGGAAAAGCTCGGAGCCGTCGCGCTCGGGCTGAACTGCTCGCTCGGACCGGACGAGGTTTTCCCGATATTCCGGACGCTCGCGGGACTTACGAAACTTCCGCTCATCGCGAAGCCGAACGCGGGACTGCCGAATTCGTTCGGCGAGTACGACGCGTCGCCGGAGGATTTCGCGGAGGGTATGCGCCCGTTCGTCGCCGCCGGCGCGAAATTCGTCGGCGGCTGCTGCGGCACCACGCCGGCGTTCATCGACGCGCTGCGGCGCGCCTTAGTCTGACAATACTGAATTTTCCGGAGCGATAATAATGCAGAACATTTTCCGCGCGGCGAATATCCTGCTGCCGAAGCGCGATTTTGAGACGTTCGTCTCGCTCGCCTGCGACCAGTTCACCTCGGACGTTTCATACTGGGACGGGCGTTACCGCGCCGTCGGCGGCGCGCCGTCCGCAATGAAGCTGATATTTCCGGAGGCGTATCTCGCGGAGGAACGCGGACCTCGCCTTGACGCAATCGAAAAAAACTCGCGCAGGTACCTCGAAAGCGGCGTTTTTGAGGAGTATCCGGACTCGTTCATACTCACGGAGCGCGTACTCACTACTGGCGGGACGCGCCGCGGGCTTGTCGGCGTAATCGACCTTGAGGCGTACGACTACGAGCGCGACGCTCCGGTCGCGGCGAGCGAGCGCACTGTCGCGGAGCGGCTTCCCGCGAGGCGCGAGGTGCGCGAACGGCAGTCCGTCGAGACATCGCACGTTCTCGCGCTGATTGACGACCGCGAGCGCGGCATTATCGAGTCAGCCGACGAAACGAAGTTCGAAAAGCTGTACGATTTCGCGCTGCCGTCCGACGCGGGAACGCTTCGCGGCTGGCGCGTCACCGGAGACTCCGCGGCGGCACTGTCGCGTAAAATCGACGCGCTCCCGGGCGGCACTAAGATTATTATCGGCGACGGCAACCACTCTCTCGCCGCCGCAAAAACGCTGTGGGAGCAAATAAAACCGACGCTCGGCGCGGCGGAGCGCGAGACTCACCCGCTGCGCTTCGCGCTCGCGGAGCTGTGCAACGTGTACGACCGCGGCGTGGAATTTTTCCCGATTCACCGCGCGGCGTTCGGCGCGGATTCGGACGCGCTGACCGCGGCGGTATATTCGGCTGTCGGCGGGCAGGGCGACTATGAAATCGGGATTTCGTCGAAATCCGGCGCGACGTTTTTCCGCTGCTACGAGAAGCCGCTCGGCGAAATCATCGCGCGGGTTGAGAACGCGCTCGAAATCCTCGCGGCGGAAGTTGACTATATCCACGACGAATTCGAACTGTCGGTGCTTGTGATGAGCGGCAAAGCCGCCGGCGTTTATATGCCGGCAATGAGCAAATCCGACTTCTTTGAGACGGTGCGCAAGAGCGGCGTGTTCCCGAAAAAGTCGTTTTCGATTGGTCACGCGCTTGACAAGCGTTTCTGTTTGGAGTGCCGGCGGCTCGCGTTATAGCGCGGCTCCGCGCTTGACAATTCGAGTGCGCGGTGATAAACTGTGCGGCGAAGCGGCGGCGGACTCTCACTCCGAAAGTCAGGCGTTCCGGCTGAATACCGCGACCGCAGTCGCGTTCCCCGTGCGAGCCTGCGAGCACGGAGCGAAGCCGGAATTCATTTCCGGCAAGCGGTAAATACGCCGTCGCAGACGGCTCCGCCGCGGGTAACGTTCCGTCAGCGAGCGGCGCGACGCGAGCCATACGGAACGGCAGCGGCGTTTTTGAGCACTCCGCAGAGTGCGAAAAATGTTGAGCGACAGCACGGCTTTGCCGTGCGGAGCGGCTAACAACGGACTCTGCCGACCAAGCGGCACCGCGTCCGCAGACGCGTTCCCCGTGCGAGCCTGCGAGCACAGAGCGCGGGAGGGCTTTGCCCGACCAA
>JAITNK010000106.1 GCA_031290515.1 Oscillospiraceae bacterium | reverse complement strand
GCGCGTCACGCACCGCCGTTGTGCCGAAACATCAAGCGCAGGTCGGCTCCGCCGACCAAGCGGTAGGCAACGTGAGCGAGCGCATAATGCGCGAGCCGCCGCGAGTAACGTTCCGTCAGTGAAAACGAGCGCAAGCGATGTTTGAGCCTACGGAACGGCAGCGGCGTTTTGAGCCGCTACGCGGCGAAAAATATTGAGCGACGGGAGGGCTTTGCCCGACCAAGCGGTAAATAAGGAGTGTGCAAAATGGTAACTAACACCACCCCGCTCGGCACAATCACAATTTCGCCCGACGTTTTCACGACGCTCGCCGGGGACGCGGCGACGAACTGCTTCGGCGTCGCGGGTATGACCCTGCTGTCCGTGACCGACGGACTCGTCCACCTGCTGCGCCGCGAGTCGATGCGCAAGGGCGTCCGCGTCGCATATAATGACGACAATACAATCTCCGTAGAGCTGCACATCGCCGTCGGACGCGACGTTAATATTCCGGAGATTTGCAAAAGCATACAAGCCGAGGTTCGTTATAAGCTCGAATCCGCCGCCGGCATCGGAGTCCGCGCCGTGGACGTTTTCGTCGATTCGATGATTCTCGGTTAGGAGGCGCGCTTTGACAGAAGTTATAAGCGGCAGAACGTACGCGTTAATGCTCGTAAACGCGGCGGCAGCCGTCCAAAACCATAAAAACGAAATCAACGACCTTAACGTATTCCCGGTACCGGACGGCGACACGGGTACGAATATGTCGCTGACGCTGTCGGCTGCCGCCGCGGTCGCCGCCGCAAGCCGCGAAACGGCGTTCGGCAAAATCGCCGCCGCCGTCGCGTACGAGCTTGTGCTCAAATCACGCGGCAACTCCGGCGTTATACTGTCCCTGCTGTTCTCCGGACTTGCCGACCCGATCGCCGCGAGCGACGCGGTCAACGCCGCGCAGTTCGCCGACTGGCTCTCCGCCGGCGTTACCAAGGCTTACAGCGTCGTGATGAAGCCCACCGAGGGCACGATACTGACGGTCGCGCGGCTCGCCGCCGCCGCCGCAAAGTCCGCCGCCGAGAGTACCGCGGACGTCGAAACCGTGCTCGAAGCCGCGCTCGCCGCGGGCGAAACCGCGCTCGCCGACACGATAAACCAGAATCCGGTGCTGAAAAAAGCCGGAGTCATAGACTCCGGCGGGAAAGGTTTCGTATACATTTTGGACGCTATGCTCCGCGCACTGCGCGGCGAGACGATTGCGGCGGAGAACATTCAGGCGGAGCCGGCGCGCGAGTCCGCGGACTTCGCGGGATACTCCGGCGAGGACATTACGTTCACCTACTGCACGGAATTCATCGTCAGCCGCGCGAATACCAAAGACGTAAACGCGTTCCGCGCCTTTCTCGACGCGCGCGGCGACAGTATCGTCGTCGTGGACGACGCGGAAATCATCAAGACTCACGTCCACACGAACGACCCGGGCGAGGTGCTGACCGAAGCTCTGACTTACGGCGCGTTCCTCACCGTCAAAATCGAGAATATGCGCGAGCAGCACACCGCGAAAATTGTCGAATCCGCGCCGCAAACCGACGCCGCGCCGGAGGAAAAAGCGTACGGCGTGGTCGCCGTCGTCGCCGGAACGGGGCTTGAAACCGTGTTCCGCGAACTCGGAGCCGACAGGCTGATCACCGGCGGGCAGACGATGAATCCGTCCACCGGGGACATCGTCAACGCCGTCAACGCGACTGCGGCGGAGACGGTTTTCGTGCTTCCGAACAACAGCAACATCATAATGGCGGCGGAACAGGCGGTTCCCCTCGTCTCGAAAAAGATAGTGGTTATCCCGACAAAGACCGTGCCGCAGGGCGTTTCCGCGCTGCTCGCGTTCGACCCGGACTGCGCCGCGGACGAAATCGCCGCCGCGATGAACGACGCGTTTCCCAAAGTTTCGACAATTTCCGTCACACACGCGGCGCGCGACTCGTCTTTCGACGGACGGGACATCAAAGCCGGGCAGTACCTCGCGCTCGACGACGGCGGAATGTTCTACTGCGGAGAGTCTTTCGCCGAGCTTACCGAACTGCTCGTGACGCGCGCCGCCGCGCCGGACTTCGTCACGATTTACTCCGGGGAGGGTGCGGAGCCGGACGCTTCCGCCGCGCTCGCCGCCGGGTTTTCGGCGCGGTACCCGGACGCGGAGGTCGTCGCCGTGGACGGAGGGCAGCCGGTGTATATGTTTATCGTGTCCGTGGAATAGCAGCAAAAAGCCGCCGTGAGGCGGCTTTTTTATAATTACTGCGCAATTGCGGAGCCGCCTGCGCGCGGCGGGCGAAAAGTAAAAGCCCCGGCGCAAGCCGGGGCTTTGTTGCTATTTATCCAAACTGTCTTTCTGCCGCTTAAGTCCGTCGAGCCGTTCGCGCGCCGACGCTTCCGCTTTACCGAACAGCTCCTCCGCGCGCTCGGGGAAGCTCAGCGCGAGCGAACTGTACCGCACCTCGCCCATAATGAAGTCGCGGTAGCTCGCCGTCGCGTCGCCGGAGTCGAGCGTAAGCGGGTTGCCGTCCGCCGCCGGATTATAGCGCAGCAGGTTCCAGTAGCCCGCCGCGACCGCGTCCTTCATCTCGGTCATCGCTTTCGACATACCTTTTTTCACGCCGTGGTTAATGCACGGCGCGTATGCGATGACGATACTCGGACCGTCGTACGCCTCGGCTTCGCGGAGCGCGTTCAGCGTCTGCTGATAGCCCGCGCCCATCGCGACCTGCGCGACGTAAACGTAGCCGTAGCTCATAGCGATTTGCGCGAGGTCTTTCTTTTTCACCGACTTTCCGGCGGCGGCAAACAGCGCGAGCGCGCCGATAGGCGTAGCCTTGGAGCTTTGCCCGCCGGTGTTGGAGTATACTTCGGTGTCGAACACGAGGACGTTGACGTTTTCGCCGGACGCGAGGACGTGGTCGAGTCCGCCGTAGCCTATGTCGTACGCCCAGCCGTCGCCGCCGAAAATCCACACGCTCGGCTTGACGAACAGGTCGCTCTGCCGCAGTATTTTCCGCGCGAGCTGACAGCTCGGGCAGTCGCAGCGGTTAGCTTCGGCGTTCCACAGTTTTGCGAAAATCTCCGGCGCGTGAGCCTTGAAGCCGTCGCGCTCCTCGTCCGTCATCGTGACCGCGTCGTCAAGCGCGGCTTCGAGAGCGGCAGCCGCGGATTTTGACTTCTCCGCGTCGTTATATTCCGCGAGCCACGTCTCCGCGGCGGCGCGGAGTTCCGGCGTGACGTGTCCCGCGAGCAGGTTTTTAACGTCGAGCGCGAGCTTATCGCGCCGCTGTTTCATCGAGACAGCCATACCGAGACCGAACTCCGCGTTGTCCTCGAACAGCGAGTTGCTCCACGCGGGACCCCTGCCGTCGCGCCCGACGGTATACGGCGTGCTCGGAGCCGAACCCGCCCAGATAGAGCTGCACCCCGTCGCGTTCGCGATGAACATACGTTCGCCGAAAAGCTGCGTCACGAGCTTGGCGTACGGCGTTTCGCCGCAGCCGGCGCACGCGCCCGGGAACTCAAGCAGCGGCGTTTTGAACTGGCTGCCCTTGACGGTGCCCTCCGCGAAGCCGGTTTCTTTCGCCGAAACGGACTTGAACGCGTAGTCGAAATGCGCCTGACCCGCGACCGCAGTTTCAATCGGAGCGAGAGCGAGAGCTTTCGTTTTCGCGGGACAGACGTTGACGCACGAGCCGCACCCGGTGCAGTCGAGCGCGGAGACGCAGACTGAGAAGTGTAACGCTTCGTTGCCCTTGCCGGTCATCTTGACGGCTTTGAAGCCGTCGGGAGCCGCCGCAAGCTCCGCGTCAGAGAGCGCGAACGGACGCGCCACCGCGTGCGGACAGACGTAAGCGCACTGGTTGCACTGTATACAGTTCTCGGGAATCCACACCGGAGCCTCGCTGTTTATCGCGCGCTTCTCAAACGCGGACGTTCCGGCGGGAACGTAGCTTCCGCCGTCGGTCGCGAGGAACGCGGAGACGGGAAGCGCGTCGCCCCGCATAGCGTTCATCGGAACGAGTACGTTCGTGAGGTACTCCGCAAGTACGCCGCGCGCCGTATCCGGCGAAGCGGTTCCGGCGACGCCGTCCGCCGCGGACTTCCACGACGCGGGTACCGCGATTTCGACGACCTGCTCAAGCCCCGCGTCGATTGCCGCGTCGTTCATCGAGACGACGTCCGCGCCCTTGCTGCCGTAGGACGCGCGCACCGCATCCTTCATATATTTTACTGCGTCGGGTACCGGAAGAATGGTCGACAGCTTGAAGAACGCCGACTGCAAAACGCTGTTCGTGCGGTTGCCGAGACCGAGCTTTTTCGCGATACTCACCGCGTCCACAGTGTACACGCGCACGCCGTTTTCCGCGAGGTACCGCTTCGACGCGGCGGGAAGCCGCCGCCCGAGTTCCTCCGCGTCCCACGCGCAGTTAATCAGAAACGCGCCGCCCGGCTTAACGTCCTCCGCGACGTCGTACTTCCCGATGTAGCCCGGGTTGTGACACGCGACGAAGTCCGCTTTAGTGACGTAGTACGCGCTCTTGATTTTGCTGTCGCCGAAGCGCAGGTGCGAAATCGTAACGCCGCCGGACTTGCGCGAATCGTACTGGAAGTACGCCTGCGCGGTTTTGTCCGTGTGGTCGCCGATGATTTTAATAGAGTTTTTGTTCGCGCCCACCGTTCCGTCCGACCCGAGTCCCCAGAACTTGCACGACACGATGTCGCGCGGCGTGGTGTCCGGCTCCTCCGCGACCGCGAGCGACAGGCGCGTCACGTCGTCGTTGATTCCGAGAGTGAAGCCGTTTACCGGAACCGCCGACTTGAGGTTCGCGAACGCCGCGACGATTTGCCCCGGCGTAACGTCCTTCGACGCGAGTCCGTACCGTCCGCCGCAGACCCAAACGTCCGGCGCGCCGACGGTTGCGACGGAGGTCATCACGTCGAGATACAGCGGCTCGCCGACGGAGCCGGGTTCTTTCGTGCGGTCGAGCACCGCGATACGCTTAACCGTCTTCGGAAGCGCGGCGGCGAAACGCGCCGACGACCACGGACGGTACAGCCGTACTTTCACAAGCCCGACTTTTTCGCCGCGCGCGTTTAAGAAGTCCACGACTTCCTCGGCGGTTTCGCAGACGCTGCCCATTGCGACGATAACGCGCTCCGCGTCCGCCGCGCCGTAGTAGTTGAACGGCGCGTAGTCCGTGCCGAGCTTCGCGTTGACCGCGCCCATATATTTTTCGACGGCGGCGGGAACCGCGTCATAGTGACCGTTCGACGCTTCGCGCGCCTGAAAGAATATGTCGCCGTTCTGCGCCGAGCCGCGCAGAACCGGGTGATTCGGGTTGTTCGCGTTCGCGTGGAATTTGCCGAGCGCGTCAATATCGACGAGCGAAGCAAGCTCGTCGTAATCCCAGACTTCGAGCTTCTGCATTTCGTGCGACGTTCTGAACCCGTCGAAGAAATGCACGAACGGCTGCGACGCGTCAATCGCGGCGAGGTGCGCGACCGCGGCGAGGTCCATAGCTTCCTGCGGGCTGTTCGACGCGAGAAACGCAAAGCCGGTCTGACGGCACGCCATAACGTCGCTGTGGTCGCCGAAAATGGACAGCGCGTGCGTCGCAATCGTTCTCGCCGAAACGTGAAACACCACCGGCAGACGCTCGCCCGCGATTTTGTACATATTCGGAATCATCAGCAGCAGTCCCTGGCTCGCCGTGAACGTGGACGCGAGCGCGCCGGTCAGAGCCGCGCCGTGCACCGCGCCCGCCGCGCCGCCCTCCGACTGCATTTCGACGACGCGCACGGTCTGCCCGAAGATATTAAGCCGTCCGTTTGCCGCCCATTCGTCGATATACTCCGCCATTGTGGACGACGGCGTTATCGGGTAAATCGCCGCGACGTCCGTGAACGCGTAAGCGACGTGCGCCGCGGCGGTGTTGCCGTCCATAGTTTTGAGTTTGCGTGGCATAGATGTCACCTCTTGTTATAGTATCCGCCTCGGGCGGTTTGCGCGACTGCGGTCGCGCGGATTCCGGGGGAACCACAGGGGGAGTGCCCCCTATGGCTCCCCCGGACCCCCTCTGACCCCCTAAGGAACGAAAGTCGCGCTCACGCTGTTCGCGCAGGGTCGTTGCACAGCATCGCCGCACACTGCGGCGGTACGCGGCGGAACTCCCCCGCCGCAACCGCGCGCATATCAATTGCTATTATAACGCCTTGCGCAATATCCTTGTTGAACAATCGCCTGAAAATCTGGTAATTACTTCTGCGTTTTGAGGTATCAGCCGCCTCCGCCCTTAGCCTTGCGGAACACCACGAGCTTGCCGAAGCCGTAATTCAGCGCAACGACCGCCGCGATGACGACCGTTTTCGCCGCATACTCGCGGAGCCGTGACGAGCCGCCGAAGAGCCGCCGCGCCGGCGCGTACCCGAAATACTCGACGAGCATTGTCGCGGCGCGGCTCGCAATGAACGCGCAGAACTCGAGAATCAGCGCGGGTATGCCCGAAACGCGCTTCCTGAACACGAACAGCTTATTCGTGAAGTAAGCGAATAACGCCGCCGCCGCGATTGAAATTATGTTCGCCGGGTTCTCTGCGGTCCCCGCGACGTGCCGGAGCAGGAAAAACACCGCAAGGTCAACGAACGTCGCCGCCGCGCCCGCAGCCAGATACCGCGCGGTCTCGCTCGCGTACAGACGGCGCGCAAGTGCCTTAATCCTCGTCATTCGCTTCCGCCGCAGCCGGTTCCGCGTCCGCGGGCGTTCCCGGAGGGAGAGGCAGTCCCGCGGCGTACTCCGACGCGTCCGTCGGCAGACCGCGGTTTTTGAGTCTCGCGCCGACGGCGAGCGCGACCGCGTTGTACACGACCGAGAACAGCGGTACGCCGATTACGAACCCGACGATTCCGAACAGCCCGCCGAACAGCACGACCGCGAACAGAATCCAGAAGCCGGACAGCCCCGCCGTCTCCCCCTGAATCCGGGGGTAGAGCAGATTGCCGTCCACCTGCTGCAAAATCACGATAAAAATCACGAATATCAGGCACTTTTTCGGGTCTACGAGCAGAAGAAGGAACGCCGACGGCACCGCGCCGATAAACGGTCCGAAAAACGGAATGATATTCGTCACGCCGATGACGAGCGCGATAACGAGCGCGTACGGTATATTCAGCAGAATGAGCGCGATATACGCCGTTATTCCGACGATGAGCGCGTCGAGCAGGCGCGCGATTATGAAGCTGCCGCAGGCGCGGTCGAGGAACCTCGCGAACGTCACCGCGGCTTCCGCGGCTTTCGGTTTCAGCAAGGCGCAGAGCAGTTTTTTCGTGTTCGCGGCGAACGCCTCCCGGTTGTACAGAACGTACACCGCGACGACAAGCCCGATTATGAAATTCAGAAGTTCCTTGATGACGTTTATGACGCCGGCGAGCACGACCATAATATAGCCGCCGAGCTTGTCCACGACGTGTTCCGTCAGGAAATTATTGACGTATGCGGAAATATCTCCGACGGTGTCCGTCAGGATTTTGTTCAGCGCGGGGTTGTCGTCGAGCGCGGCGTTAGCCCACTCGTTCGCGTTGTTTGTGTACGCCGGAATATTCGCGACGAGCGTCGTAAGGCTGTCATAAATCCCCGGCAGCAGTATCCAAAGCGCGCTTATAATGACCGCCAGCACGATGGCGATAACGGTGAACACCGCCAAAGCGCGCGCGCGTTTAGCGGTTTTATCAGCCGCGGTATCAGCCTCCCGACCGGCTCCGCGCCCGCCGCGGCGTTGCCGGAATACCGAACCTCCGGCTGCGGAATCCGATGTTTTGCGCGCGCTTACGGGCTTTGACCGTCTGCCGCCGCTTGCGCGGGACGCGCTTTTGCCGAAAAGCCGGAAATTAGACCGCCGCGCCGTACGCTTGCGCGCGCCGGACTTTTCGCGGCGGCGGAACAGCCGTCCGTACACTGCGCGCTCGAAAAACTTGACCGGCCGCGTCAGCAGGTACGCAATCACGAGTCCGTAAATCACCGGCGACAGCACGCGGAAAAACTTCCCGACCGTTGAAAGTCCGGTGTGCCACCGCGACAGCAGCAGATAGCTCGCCGTCGCCGCGAGCAGCACGAGAAACGCCGTTATCCCCCAATAGAGGTACTGTTTGTCCCATTTGAACCTTTTTTTCATATATTCTTATTCATCATTCTTAATTTTTAATTGCGCTTGCGCGGGTATTGCCGCCTACGGCGTATCCGCGCCTGTCAATTGCCTGAACATAGCCGGAGCGTCGGCGGGGCGCGTCTTTTCGTCCGCCGACAGCACTTCGACGCGGACGGTTTTCGCGCCGAAGCGAATCTCGACGACGTCGCCCTCCTTGACTTCGGACGACGGCTTTGCCGTTTTGCCGGAGATTGTGACGCGTCCGCCGTCGCAGGCTTCCTGCGCGACCGTGCGCCGTTTGATAAGCCGCGAGGTTTTCAGAAATTTGTCGATTCTCATTGCATTCGCTCCTTTTTACCGCTCGGTCGGGCGATGCCCTCCCGTCGCTCAAAGTTTTTCGCCGCGTTGCGGCTCAAAAACGCCGCTGCCGTTCCGTACGGCTCGCGGTGCTCGCTGACGGAACGTTACTCGCGGCGGCGCCGTCTGCGACGGCTCTCCCCATTTGTTTGCCGCTCGGTCGGGCAAAGCCCTCCCGTCGCTCAATATTTTTCGCCGCGGGCGGGATTGCCCCGGGGGAACCAGTTCCCCCGCGTACCCCCTCCGGTCTCCGACGGGGTTTTGACGCGGTCGCGCGGCTGAAATGTGGGCTGGCTTTTCGGCACTGGCGCGTACCGCACCGCCGTTGTGCCGAAACTTTGAGCGCTGGGTGGGCTTCCCCGACCGAGCGGTTAATGCGCCGCGCAGTGTGCGGCGACCCGCTGCAACGACCCTGCGCGAACAGCGTGAGCGCAACTTCCGTTCCCGGGGTAAGGGGGGTACGGGGGGCTTTAGGGGCGCAGCCCCTGTAGTCCCCCGGGAAACGTCCCGCTCATCGCAATGAGCGAAATCCTACCCTGCGCCCGCGGGCGCATAAGCCTCGCCGCCGGCTCCGCAATCGTCAGTCGTCCGCAACGCCGGTCAGGCGGATTACCCGCTCGACA
>JAITNK010000097.1 GCA_031290515.1 Oscillospiraceae bacterium | reverse complement strand
TTCGGTTCGGCGAGCGAAACCTTTGCCGCGATTCCGAGCATTGATTTGAGCTTGCCCTGAATCTCGCGCTCGCGTCCCTCAAGGTTCCTGACCTTGTCGGAGAACATCTCCGGCGTAAGCTCGACCTTCACGTCGAGCGTGTCTGAGTAGTTGACGCGGTCAACGATAAGCTGGTAGTTCGCCTCGAAGCCGCACGAGATGAGGACGGTTTCGATTTGCGACGGGAATACGTTCACGCCGCGGATAATCAGCATATCGTCGGAGCGTCCCATAGGCTTCGCCATTTTGACGAGCGTGCGTCCGCAGGAGCACTTTTCGCGCGTCAGCACGCAGATGTCGCGCGTGCGGTAGCGCAGCAACGGAAACGCCGTCTTTGAAATCGACGTGAACACAAGCTCGCCGACTGTGCCGTCCGGCAGTACTTCGCCTGTGTTCGGGTCGATGATTTCGGGTATGAAGTGGTCCTCGTTGACGTGCATACCCGTCTGCTCCTCGCACTCGAACGACACGCCGGGACCGGAGATTTCCGTCAGCCCGTAGATGTCGTAGGCGCGTATGCCGAGCTGCTTTTCGATGTGGCGGCGCATTTCCTCGCTCCACGCCTCCGCGCCGAAAATTCCGGCTTTGAGCTTGATTTTATCGCGGTTTCCGGATTCGTGGATACTCTCCGCGAGAAACGCCGCGTAGCTCGGAGTACAGCACAGAATCGTACTGCCGAGGTCGGTCATAAACTGAATCTGCCGCTCGGTGTTGCCGGAGGACATCGGAAGCGTCAGACAGCCGACCTTGTGACTGCCGCCGTTAAGCCCGGGTCCTCCGGTGAACAGTCCGTAGCCGTAACTGACGTGAACCACGTCGTCTTTCGTGCCTCCCGCGGCGACTATCGCCCGCGCGCAGCACTCGTCCCAGAGGTCAACGTCCGCCTGCGTGTAGAACGCGACGACGCGCCGCCCGGTCGTGCCGGACGTACTCTGGATACGGACGCAGTCCGACAGCGGCGCGGCGAGCAGTCCGTACGGATACGCGTCGCGCAGGTCGTCTTTCGAGATGAACGGCAGCAGCTTCAGGTCGTCCACGGAGCGGACGTCCTCCGGCTTAACGCCCGCCTTGTCCATCAGCCCGCGGTAGTATGCGACGTTTTCGTAAACGCGCTTCACCTGCGCCGCGAGCAGGCGCGACTGATGCCGCCGCATTTCCTCGCGCGGCATAGTTTCGTATTTCTCCTGATAGTAATTTGGCATAAGTATATATTCCTTTCGTATTATATATCGCTCGGTCGGACAAACTCTCGCTTTTTTGCAGCTTTTTTCCGGAAAAAAGCGCGTCCCCCGCGTCCGGGTCCTACGTTCGACCCAGTGCGAACGCTTTCAGGTTCAGCTCGGTGAACCGCGCCGGAACCACGTCGCGGAGCGCGGCGAGCCACTTATCCTCCGGAAAACCGAAGTGTTTCGACGCTCTGCCCATAAGCGCGACGTTGACCGCCTTGCCGCTGCCCGCCGCCTCCGCCGCCGCGAGCGCGTCGAACGCGTCAACGTCCGCGCCGGCTTCCGCGAGCCTGCGGACAAGGTCGTCCGGGTAGTCCGCCGCGCCGGTGATTACCGGCATAGGGTCGATTCGCTGCGTGTTTGTGACGAGCTTGCCGCCGGGTGCAAGGTAAGATACCCACCGCGCCGCCTCGAGCAGCTCGAACGAGACGATAAAGTCCGCCTCGCCGCGGTCTATTACCGGCGAGTAAACCTTGTCGCCGTAGCGCACATAGGTGACGACGCTGCCGCCGCGCTGGCTCATTCCGTGAACCTCGGACACCTTAACGTCGAAGCCCTCTCCGACGAGCAGCCGCCCCAGCAGGCGCGAAGCGAGCAGACTGCCCTGTCCGCCAACGCCGACAATCATTACGTTTTTTGTTTGCATATATGTACCTCCATATTATACGATTATACGCCCGGCGCGGCAAAGCCGCGCCGCCGCTTCGCGCTTTGCGCGGGGAACGCCCGCCGTGCCGGCGGTCGGCGAAACAGCGGCTTTGAGGGAAAACCGCGCGTCCGAAACTAAGCGGCTGCGGCGGTACTCCCGCGAAATATAAGCAAATCTGCGTTTTTTGCAGCTTATTCCGGAAAAAGCGCGTCACCGCAAGCTACGCGTCCGTCTGCGACGAATGCATAGCGTCGAACTTGCAGAGCTGCGCGCACACGCCGCACCCGACGCACAGCGTCGCGTCAACGCGCGCGCCCGACGGAGTCATAGACAGCGCGGGACACCCGATTTTCATACACGCTTTGCACTGTTTGCACTTCGCGGGAACGACGGTAAGCGGCGCGGAGTGCTTCACGGTTTTGAGCAGCGCGCACGGACGGCGCGAGATTATGACGCTGAGTTCGTCCGCCGCGGTCTCCTCGCGCACCGCTTCGTCGCACTCGCCGAGCCTGTACGGATCGACGACGCGCACGCGGTTAACGCCGACGGCGCGGCACAACGCCTCAAGGTCGATTTTACCCGCCGGGTCGCCGTGGATATTAAACCCGGTCGTCGGGTTCTGCTGGTGTCCGGTCATACCGGTAATCGAGTTGTCGAGTATTATAACGGTCGCCGCGCCGCCGTTGTAAGCGGTGTTGATAAGCCCGGTAATGCCGGAGTGGATAAACGTGCTGTCGCCGATAACCGCCGCGGTTTTCGCGGCGGACGCGTTACCCTCCGCGTGAATAAAACCGTGCAGTCCGGAAACCGACGCGCCCATACAAAGCGTCGTGTCAATCGCCGAGAGCGGAGCCGCCGCGCCGAGAGTGTAACACCCGATGTCGCCGAGGACGGTAACGCCGTTCTGCTTCAGCGTGTGGAACATTCCGCGGTGCGGACAGCCGGCGCACATTACGGGCGGACGGGTCGGCAGTTCGCTGCCGAGAACCGGCGGCTGCGGGCTGACAACCGGGGACGCGAGGTATGCGGAGAGCTTTTCGGCGACGAGATTCTGCGAAAATTCGTCGCAGAGAGGGAAAACGTCCTTGCCGTGACAGGCGATTCCGAGCGCGCGGACGTGCGTTTCGATTACCGGGTCAAGCTCCTCGACGACGTACAGCGTTTCGACGGACGACGCGAATCCCTCAATCATACGCACCGGAAGCGGATTCACAAGTCCGAGCTTCAACACGGAGACGCTGCTTCCGAACACTTCCTTGACGTACTGGTAAGCCGTGCCGGAGCAGATGATTCCGAGCTTCGCGTCCGCGCCGCGCTCTACGCTGTTAAACGTGGACGACTCGGCAAGCTCGCGGAGTCTTTCCGTGCGCTCCTCGACGAGCGGGTGGCGGCGTTTCGCGTTGCCGGGCATCATAACGTACTTCGGAACGTCCCGCGAGTACGGTTTCTCCGGCGGAGTCGCGCGCCCCGTCGTCTCGACGAGCGACTGCGAGTGCGACACGCGGGTGCAGAGCCGGAGCAGCACCGGCGTGTCGTAAGCCTCGCTCAGCTCGAGCGAGAGCTTCGCGTACTCATAGCACTCCTCCGAATCGGACGGCTCGAGCATAGGCACTTTCGCCGCGACGGCGTAGTGCCGCGAGTCCTGTTCGTTCTGCGACGAGTGCATACCCGGGTCGTCGGCGACGGCTATGACGAAGCCCGCGTTCACTCCGGTGTACGCCATAGTGAACAGCGGGTCGGCGGCTACGTTAAGCCCGACGTGTTTCATTCCGGAAAACGCGCGCACTCCGCCGAGCGACGCGCCGAAAGCCGCCTCGACCGCGACCTTTTCGTTCGGAGCCCACTCGGAGTGTATGCCGCGGAACTCCGCGAGCTTTTCCGTCACCTCGGTGGACGGCGTTCCGGGATAGCTCGAGACGAATGAAACGCCCGCATCGTAAAGTCCTTCGGCGACCGCGTCGTTGCCGAGCATCAGTTTTTTCATATAGTTACCGCCTTATAAAATACTTGCGCGGAGAACGCACGAATGTGCTTTTTCCGGGAAAAGCTGCAAAAAGGCAAGCCGCTAACGCAGCTTAACTCTCATAATCAGCAGATTCACAACCGCGGCGACCGCGGCGACTCCGGTCAGAATCAGGAACGGCACGCGGAAGCTGTCCGTAGACTTGTATATCGCGCCGGACAGTATCGCCGCGAACGGCGCGGGAACGAGCAGCAGGTTCATTATGCCGAAGTTCCGCGTGAAATTCTTCGTGCCGAAGAACGCGGACGTGAACACGCTCGAAATCGTCGGCGCGAAGCCGTACGAGAAGTAGCACAGGCTTAAACCCGCGATTCCGACCGCACCGGACTTCGCGAGTATGCCGCAGACCATAACTGCCGGCGCGGCAAGAACGACCGCAATCGTGACAAACTGCGTCTTTTTCGCGCCGAATTTGTCGAACAGCGCGCCGGACACGAGCCGCCCGACTCCGTTCAGCACGGAGATTACGCCGATAATCGCCGCCGGCGACTCGACTTTGAATTCTCCGCCCAGTATGTCGCCCGCCAGCGCGATTGCCGCGGAGCCGATTGCGGCGATAAGCGCGACCTCGGTGAACACCAGCCAGAACGCGGAGGTTTTCACCATCTCGCCCGCGCCGTAATCACGCCCGGACGACTGCTGTTTTGCCGACGGCTTCTTAGCCTCCGGGAACACGGTGCCCGGCTTCGGCGCGCGGAGTACGAACGCCGCTATCGCGAACAGTACGCCGATTACGATCGCGAGCAGCAGATACGTTTTGCTCCACCCGAAGCTCTCCGTCCCGAACAGCCGCTTCGCCGTCCCGCCGACGACGAGCGTCGTAAGTCCGAACGCCATAAGCAGTATGCCGGAGCAGAGACCCTTTTTGTCCGGGAACCACGCGGCGGTCAGTCCGATAACGGTGGTGTAGGCGAAACCCACGCCGAGACCGGACAGTACGCCGTAAGTCAGGTAAAGCTGCGTGACGTTCTCGCCGGAAAGCCGCGAGGTCAGGAAAAACCCGAAAAACAGCAGTACCGCCGCCGTGAGCAGACGGTGTACCGGCTTCGTTTTACCGGTGAGCAGTCCGCCGATGAACCCGCCGAGGCAGAACGCGATTATCGTAATCGTGTAGTTCCAGCTAAGCTCCGCCGCGTCCCAGTTGAACGGAGCGGCGGTAAACGGAGCTTTCAGCACGCTCCACGAGTAGATAACGCCCGCGAACAGCAGTACGGCTACGGCGAACAGCAGTCGCAGCCACCGCTCGGTTTGATTAACTTTCATAGAAAATCCTCCATTTATGCGTATGATTATGCGCTCGGCGCGGCAAAGCCGCGTGATTATGCGCTCGGTCGGACAAAGTCCTCCGCTCGCTCCGCGCTTCGCACGGGGAACGCCGCTGCGGCGGCGGCTCGCGTGATTATGCGCTCGGCGCGGCAAAGCCGCGTGATTATGCGCGCTAACTCTCGTTCTGCGCCGCGACAAGCTCGTCCACGCCGTACATATGACGGAGTTTAGGCTTCTCGATTTTCCCGGTCGCGTTGCGCGGCACCGGAGCGAAAATCACGCGGCGCGGACGCTTATAGCGCGGAAGCTCGCGGCAGAAGAGTTCGATTTCGTCCGCGGTGAGAGCAGTTCCCGGCTTCGCTTCAATCACGGCGCAGGAGATTTCGCCGAGCCGTCCGTCCGGAATCCCGATGACCGCGACGTCGCGCACCGCGGGGTGGCGCGACAGAAAGTTCTCGATTTGCACCGGGTATATGTTCTCGCCGCCGGAGATGATAACGTCTTTCTTGCGATCGACGAGGAATATGAATCCGTCCTCGTCGCGCCGCGCCATATCGCCGGTATGGAGCCAGCCGTTTTTCAGCGACTCCGCCGTCGCCTCCGGGTTGCGGAAGTATTCGAGCATAACGCCGGGTCCGCGGACGCATAGCTCGCCGACGTCGCCTTCGGGTACCGGAACGCCGTCCTCCGCCACGATTTTCGTCTCCCAGCCGTAGCCCGGAACGCCGATTGCGCCGACTTTATGTACGTTCCCGATTCCGAGGTGTACGCAGCCGGGACCCGTGGACTCGGAAAGCCCGTAGTTCGTGTCGTACTTGTGGTTCGGGAAAACGCCGAGCCAGCGGTGAATCAGGCTCTGCGGCACGGGCTGCGCGCCGATGTGCATAAGCCGCCACTGCGAGAGCGCGTAATCCGCGACGGCTATCTCGCCGCGCTCGATTGCGAGCAGTATGTCCTGCGCCCACGGAACGAGCAGCCAGACGATAGTGCAGCCCTCCGCGGACACGGCTTCGATGACGCTTTTCGGGTCGGTGCCCTTGAGCAGGACGGCTTTCCCGCCGACAAGAAAACTTCCGAACCAGTGCATTTTCGCGCCCGTGTGGTACAGCGGCGGAATGCAGAGGAAAATATCGTCGCGCGTCTGCCCGTGGTGCGCGCGCTCCGTCTCACAGGCGTGGACGAGGGCGCGGTGCGCGTGCAGTATCGCTTTCGGAAATCCGGTCGTGCCGGAGGAGAAGTAAATCGCCGCGTCGTCGTCGTCCGTAATCGCGACGCCAGGCGCGGCGGAGGAGCTGTTCGCCGTAATCTCGCTGTAACTCTCCGCGAAGCTCGGGCAGGTTTCCGCGCCGCAGTATATGAGGGCGAGCCGTTCCGGAAGGTCGGGCGCAGTTTCCTCAATCCGACCGATGAATTCGGGTCCGAACACGAGCACGTCCGCCTCCGCGAGCTTCAGGCAGTACAGGATTTCCTCCGCCGTGTAGCGGAAGTTGAGCGGCACGGCGACCGCGCCGGACTTGAGCGCGCCGAAGTAAATCGGCAGCCACTCGAGGCAGTTCGTCAGCAGAACAGCGACTTTTTGTCCGCGCTTTATCCCGCGAGACCGCAGCAAATTCGCAAAGCGGTTTGCCTTTTCGTCGAACACGCGCCACGAGATTTCGCGGCGGTACGGCGCGGTGCGGCTCGGCTCGATAAGTTCGTATTCGCGCCAGGTGACGCGTTTAGTCTCCCGCACCTCCGGGTTCAGTTCCACGAGCGCAATGTCTTCGCCGAATTCGCGGGCGTTGCGCTCCAGTATTTCTGTAATGGGCATAGCGATCCTTTCGGCCGCCGGCGGCGGCGAATTATAGTTTAGCACTTTTGCGCGCGGAAGTCAATAACCGCTTGTGTTAGCCGCTCGGTCGGGCGAAGCCCCCCGTTGTTAGCCGCTCTGCACGGCAAAGCCGCGCTGTCGCTCAATATTTTTCGCCGCGTAGCGGCTCAAAAACGCCGCGGGCGGGATTGCGCGACTGCTGTCGCGCGTACGCCGGGGGAACCACAGGGGGACAAGCCCCCTATGGCTCCCCCGGACCCCCTCTGACCCCCTTGGACGCGAAAATGGCGTTCGCTCTGCTCACTTCGGGTCGTATCACAGCACAGCCGCACTGTGCAGAGCGCAATCGAGACTTTTGTGCGTACCACCGCACAGTGCGGCTGTGCGACGCAACGACCCTGCGCG
>JAITNK010000065.1 GCA_031290515.1 Oscillospiraceae bacterium | reverse complement strand
AGGCGATAAACAGGCGGCAGACAGGAGATTTATAAGTGGCGGCAAAGCAACAGAAAATCGTAATAATCGGCGGTTTCAGTAAAACGAAACTGCTGTCGGAGTCGCTTCTGGAGCGCGGGTACGCCGTAACCGTCGTCAACAGCGACCCGAAACACTGCGAGGAACTGGCGCAGATACCGAAACTGCGCGTGTTCGGCGGAGACGGAACGATGCCGTACATTCTCGAGGACGCTTCGGTTCACGGGTTCGACGTGGTCATCGCGCTGACCGGGAGCGACGGAGACAATCTCGTCATCTGCCAGCTCTGCAAGAAGCGGTTCGGCGTAAAGCGCGCCGTCGCGCTCATCTCCGACCCGAGAAAGACGCAGTTTTTCTATAAAATGGGTATCGACTCCGTCGTCTGCGAGATTACGTCCGTTTCGAGCATTATCGAACAGCAGGCGTTTATGGACGAGTTTTCGACGCTCGTTCCAATCGGCGACGGACGCATCAAAATCTCGCAGATTCCGATTCCGGCGGACGCGCCGTCCGTTGACCTCCGCGTCGCGGACATCGCGCAGTCGCTGCCGCAGAGCGTGATTATCGGCTGCATTATGCGAGGAGAACACGGTATTATCCCGCGCGGCAACACCGTGATACTCGCCGGCGATGTGCTTGTGCTCATATCGTCCGATGAGCAGCAGGACAAAGCCGTGCATATCCTCACCGGACGATAAATGAACGAACTCAGAAGAAAAAACAGAATATTCCGCGCGCTGACCGCGCCGTTTCGCGGAGGGTTTTACTCGAAACTGCTCCTGATAATCGGCGTTCTGATTGCCGCGCCGATTATTGTGTCCGCGTTTTATCCGACGGATTTCCGGTACTGGGTGTCGTTCGCGGTTCCCGCCGTACTGCTGATTGCCGCCGGGGTTCTCGTATCGGTCTGCGGCAAAAAGAAGCGCGCCGCCGCGACGACGGAGTGGACGGCTCCGCTCACGCGCGGCGCGGGACCCGTAATGTTCGCCTGGGCTGTCGCGATTGCGGCGGGCGCGGTTCCGTTCGTTATCGGCGGACAGATGAGCGTCGTACACGCGCTGTTTGAATCGGTAAGCGGCTGGAGCACCACCGGACTCACCGTCTCGGACGTTGAGAGTATGCCGCACATTTTTCTGCTTCACCGGGCGTTTATGCAATACTGCGGCGGTCTCGGCTTCGTTATATTCATCGGTATACTCATCGAGGGGCGGCAGCTCGCGAATCTCTACAACACCGAGGGGCATCCGGACAGTATGATGCCGAACGTGCGCCGCGCGTCGCTCATCATTATGCGGATTTACCTCGCATCGCTGGTACTCGGCTCCGCCGTATACAGGCTGCTCGGAATGCCGCTGTTCGACGCGATTTGCCACACTATGTCCGCGCTGTCCACAGCCGGATTTTCCCCCCGCGCCGCAAGCATCGGCGCGTATAACAGTCTCGCGATAGAGTTGTTCACGATTGTGCTTATGCTTGCCGGCGCGTCAAACTTCGCGGTGCTGCTCCTGCTCGTCAAGGGCAAGTTCAAACGCACCTGGAGGGTCACGGAGGTGCGCGTTATGTTCGCGGTCTGCGCGCTGTTTATCCCGCTGACCGCGCTGTCGGTATGCTTTCACGGAGGTAAGCCGTTTTTCGCGGCGGTAAGGGAGGCGGCTTTCGGCGTGGTGTCGATATTCACGACGACCGGTTACGCCACTACGGACTACGCTATGTGGTCGGCGTTCGCTTTGGGACTCGTTATGCTGCTTATGATTCTCGGAGGAAGCACCGGTTCGACCGCCGGCGGAATTAAACTGCTGCGCGCTTACGTCGTCATACGCGTGACGAAAGAGAATATCCGAAAACGGCTCTCTCCGACGCACGAGGTGCGGATAATGCGGTTCACGCGCCCGCAGGGTACGGCGAAAATCGACGCGCAGCTCATAACGGACACGATGGAGTTTGTCACCGCGTATATGGGCATACTCGTCGCCGGGACGCTCGCGCTCATACTTACGTCGGGCGCGAGCCTTGACGACGCGCTGTTCGAGTTCACCTCCGCGCTCGGCACAATCGGCATCTCAAACGGGCTTACGGCGGCGGCGAATCCCGCGTCGCTCGTGTTGCTTATGTTCGGAATGCTGCTCGGCAGACTCGAAATATTTATTGTTTTCATAGGAATTGCGGGCGGATTGAAGGGTATCCGCCGCGCGCTCCCGAAAATACTCCGCGGAAAACCGGGAATGTAGAGCCTGCATATAATCTCTGACGCGACGCGCGGCATATAATGTCTTGCGGCGCGAAATAATCTGAAGTCGCGGCGTGCGAAGTATAATTTACGACGCTTTGTGAAAGAATTATAGCGGTTCGGTTACGTTCCAAATAATTCTGAGGTGAAGCTGTGTGGAAACGAGCGTCAAACGCGGAGACATCTACTACGCCGACCTGAGCCCGGTCGTCGGCAGCGAGCAGGGCGGAGTCCGTCCCGTACTTATCATTCAAAATGATACGGGCAACCGTCACAGTCCGACGGTGATTGCCGCCGCGATAACGTCGCAGGTGAGCAAGGCGCGTCTGCCGACGCACATCGAGCTGGGCGCGAAAAGCTACGGACTGTCGAAGGACTCCGTAATCCTGCTGGAGCAGATACGAACGATAGACAAACGCAGGCTTAAAGAACGAATGGGACAGATTGACGATACGCTTATGCTGAAAGTCGATAACGCCATTTCGGTGAGCTTCGGTCTGCAATAGGGAAAAGGGAAAGCTATGCTTTCCCTTTTCCGGTTATTATACGCTCAGCCTGGCAAAGCCCTCGCCGCCCTGTGCCTGCGGCGCGGGGAACGCGTCTGCGTCCCTGCCGCGCGTCCTACGTTAACACGAAGTCCGCGTACTGCGCCGACAGCACGAGCCGTCCCGCGGAGTACAGCTCCGAGGTGAGCGGGGTCAGCGTCGCGAGCGCGAAAACCGTAGTCTGCGATACTTCGCCGGAAACCTCGGTGGTGACGGAAAGCGTCTCGGTTCCGCCGGATTTTCCGGCGACCGCCGAGACGATGTAGCCGGTTTTCAGTTCCTCGCAGATAACCGCGAACAGAACCGCGGGGGAGACTCCGCCGGGCAGCGTCCCCGTGTCCACGGACGCGCCGTCCCACTCGATAGTCGCGCCGCCGGAGGACACGCGCGCCGTAATGCCCGCAATTTCGTCCGGCTTGCGCACCGTGACCGCGCATTCGCCGTCAGAGTACGCGTATTCGAGCGCGAAATCGTACACCCGCTCGCCGTAATCGGCGCGGACGTTCGCGGTCGCCGATACGGTCGCGGCGGACAGGAACGCCGCCCGAACGTCGAGAGCCGCCTGTTCCGCGCGGCGCGAGCCGGACGCGGTCGCGCAGGACGCGAGCGTCGCCGCAAGTAACGCCGCCGCGGGAACCGCCGCCGCAATCTTTTGTGCAAGCGAAGACTCCGCCCGCATAATTCAATCTCCCAATGTGTGTTTTATAGCCGCGGGAATCGCGCGGAGTACGTCGTCCGGGTCAACCGAGTAGTCCGAAAGACGCTCCGCCGCAATGTCCCCCGCGAGTCCGTGGAGGTAGACGGCGGTACGGGCGGCTTCGGCTGCGGGGATTCCCGCCGCGCAGAACGCGCCTATCATACCGGCGAGTACGTCGCCCGTGCCGCCTTTCGCGAGCGCGGAGCCGCCGGTCGTGTTGACGAACACATCGCCGTCCCGCGACGCGACGACCGTGCCGCGGCCTTTCAGAACGACGGTGACGCCGTGCGCTTCCGCGAAGCGGCGCGCCGCGGTCTCGCGCCCGGACGCCGGGTCGCCGCCGATTCGGGCAAACTCGCCGCCGTGCGGCGTGATAATAACCGGACACGCCGGATTGTCTAACACATTTATATTCGCCGCGAGCGCGTTTATGCCGTCCGCGTCGAGAATCAGCGGAACGCGCGAGCGTTCAAGCGCGAGCAGCACCGCGTCACGCGCCGCGTCCGACACGCGGAGTCCGGGACCGACGACGGCGCAGTCGCAGCCGGCGAGTCTGCGCTCGATTTCGGGCAGCGCGTCCCGGCTGATTACGCCGCCGGAGCATAACGGAAACACAATCTCGCCGACGCATTTCGCCGCCGCGATACCGTAAATCCCCTCCGGAACGCCGAGGTACACGAGTCCCGCGCCGCAGCTTGTCGCCGCGCGCGCCGCGAGTACCGGCGCGCCGGAATAGCCGACGGAGCCGGCGATAATCAGCACCTTGCCGAACGTGCCCTTATGTCCGCCCGGGTCGCGCGGCGGAAGTTTCACGGTTTCGCGCGTGATAAGTACGCTCACAGCAGTTTCGCCGCGTCGAAGTCCGAGAGGTCGTCGTAATATTCGTCGGCAAGCGCGCGAATCTCCTCGCGGTGACGCTCTTCCGCGAGGTCGCGCACCGCGACGACATAGAACCCGCCGCGCTTCGCGGACTTCACCGCGTGAAGCGCGTCCTCGAACACGCACACCTCAGACGGTTCCGCGCCGAGAAACCGCGCCGCGCGCAGAAAAATCTCCGGCTCGGACTTCGGCGCGTCCTCCTCGCGGCATATGTACAGCCGCTTGAAGTATTGCCCGAACCCTACGCGCCGGAGTGCCGGTTCGACGCTGACGCGGTTCGTCGCGGTCGCGACGACCATCGGAATCCCGCGCGAGCCGAGTGTTTCGAGCAGTTCCCGCACCCCGGGCTTCGGCTGCGGCGTGTGCGTGTAGTACTCGACGAGCTTCCGGTCAAGCAGAGCTTCAAGCTCCGCCGCCGACTCGCGGGCGCCGTGCATCTCGCGGACGCACTCAAGCACATCAATGCCGGACAGCTGCCGCACAGCGTCCCGCCATTTCGGCGCGGGCGCGTACCCAAGCTCCGCGAGCAGGTCGGGTATGACCGTCTCGTATATCGGCATACTGTCAAGCAGCGTGCCGTCCATATCGAATATCGCGCCTTTGATTCGCATAACTGCCTCCTTGCGTGGAGGGATGCGTTTGGATGCGCGCTTTTTCGCGAAAAAGCTACAAAAAGGCAAAGTTTCAACTTAATATGTGCGAGAGTATAGCCACAACTACGGCGTGGAGCGCAAACTCCCGCCGCAATCTTGTCTATACTCCCGCTAATATAAAGTTGACACTATCGCTTTTTTGCAGCTTTTTTGCCGGGAAAAAAGCGCGCGTCCAACCCTCCGCCGTGCGAGTTACTGCACGAGCTTCGCGATTTCCTCGGCGAAGTTCTCTTCCTTTTTCTCGATTCCCTCGCCTTTTTCATAGCGGGTGAACGCGCTGACCGTAATCTTTCCGCCGAGTTCTTTCGCGACGGCGGCGATGTACTGCGCGACGGTCTGCTTGTCGCCCTTGACGAATTCCTGGTTCAGCAGACAGACTTCCGCGTAGTACTTGTTCATACGTCCGTCAACTTTTTTCAGAACAATCTCGTCCGATGCGGGTTTTTTGGACGTTTTGTTCTCCTCCGTCGCGAGTCCGAGCTGAATCTCGCGCTCTTTCGCGACTTCGGAGGGGGACAGGTCGTCCGGCGAGACGTACTTCGGGTTCATCGACGCAATCTGCATTGCGACGTCTTTGCCCGCCTCGGCGAGCCGCGGACTTGCGAGGTCGATGCCCTCGACCGCGAAGTTCGCGATAACGCCGAAGCGCCCGCCCGCGTGGACGTACGGCGCGGAAAAGCCGTCCGGATAGCGGGCAAACCGGCGAACCGTAATATTCTCGCCGATGACGAGCACCATTTCCTGCTGCTGCTCGCGCACGGTCTTCGGCAGTCCGGGATACGGAAGCTCAAACAGTGCCTCAACGTCTTTCGGTGCGGAAGCCGCGATTACACCCGCGATGTTTTTGACGAACTCGACAAACTTTTCGTTCTTGCCGACAAAATCCGTCTCGGCGTTGACCTCGACCGCGACTCCGACGCCGTCAAACACCGCGGCGTATGCCATACCCTCGGCGGTGATGCGTCCGGCTTTTTTCTGCGCGGCGGCGAGTCCCTTCTCGCGGAGCCAGTCGATTGCCTTATCGGTGTCGCCGTCGGAAGCCTCGAGTGCTTTCTTGCAGTCCATCATTCCGACGCCGGTCATTTCGCGCAGATTCTTTACGTCCGTGGCTGTAAATGCCATAGTTAATTATTCCTTTCGGTATTACGGCGCAGACCGCGCCGGTTGTAAATCCGAGCTTATTCCGCGACCGGAACCGCGGGAACCTCCGCGTACTTTTCCGCGGCGGGAGGTTCGGGTTCGGGAACTTCCGCGTCCTCGCCCTGCCGTCCCTCAAGTATGGCGGAAGCCATAGCCGAGGATATGAGACGAATCGCGCGAATCGCGTCGTCGTTGCCGGGAATGACGTAATCGACCTCGTCCGGGTCGCAGTTCGTATCGACGATTGCGATAATCGGAATGTGCAGCTTGCGCGCCTCGAGAATGGCGTTGCGCTCCTTGCGCGGATCGACGATGAACAGCGCGCTCGGCAGTCTTTTCATATTTTTTACGCCGCCGAGATATTTTTCGAGCTTCGCGATTTCGTTCGAGTGCTTGATGACTTCCTTTTTCGGGAGCATATCAAACGTGCCGTCCTCGCTCATTTTGCGGAGCTGGGCGAGACGGTCTACGCGGGTGCGCATAGTCTTGAAGTTCGTAAGCATACCGCCGAGCCAGCGCGCGTTGACGTAGTACATTCCGACGCGCTCGGCTTCCTCCCTGACGGAGTCCTGCGCCTGCTTTTTGGTGCCGACGAAAAGCAGAGTGCCGTCGTTCTCCGAGACGGAGCGGACGAAGGTGTACGCTTCCTCAAGCTTGCGGACGGTCTTTTGCAGGTCGATGATATAGATGCCGTTGCGCTCCATATAGATGTACGAAGCCATTTTGGGGTTCCAGCGGCGCGTCTGGTGTCCGAAGTGGACGCCCGCTTCGAGAAGCTGTTTCATTGAGATTACTGCCATTTGTTCCTCCGATAAATAAATTTAGTTTTTTCCCTCCGGAAGCGTCGTCCCGCGGGCAAGAAGCTTGCGCCCCACAGACCCGAAGTCGGCTTCCGTGTGTGATACCGAAATATTATAGCAGAACGGAGCGCGGAACGCAAGAGTTTTTTGCCGCCTGTCCGCAACTATTTTTTGAGTTCCGGCACGGAGACGCCGCGGACGGCGAGTCCGCGGCGTTTTGTGAAGCATAATATGCGCGGAAGCCGCGACCTACTCCTCGGAGTTCAGAGCTTTCGCTTCGTCGATGATTTTCTGCTGAACCGGACCCGGGGCTTCCTGGTAGCGCACGAATTTCAGCGAGAAGCTGCCGCGCCCCTGCGTTATCGAACGCAGGTCGATTGCGTACGCGGACATCTCGCCCATAGGCACCTCGGCTTCGATTTCCTGAAGTCCGTCGCCCGCCGCGCCCATTCCGAGCGGGCTTCCGCGGCGTTTGGAGAGGTCGGACATTATGTCGCCGGTGTATGAGTCGGGGACGAGCACTTTCAGATTGCCGATCGGCTCGAGGATAACCGGATTCGCCTTTGGGATTCCGTCCTTATATGCAAGCTGAGCCGCGGTTTTGAACGCCATTTCGGAGGAATCGACCGGGTGATAGCTGCCGTCGAACAGCGTCGCTTTCAGGTAAACCACCGGATACCCGGCGAGTATGCCCTTAGAGATACTGTCGCGCAGTCCCTTTTCGACCGCGGGGAAGAAGTTCCGCGGAACCGCGCCGCCGAATACCTCCTCGGAGAATGTGAGGTCCTCCTCCTCGCCCGGCTCGAAGCGGATTTTAACGTCTCCGAACTGTCCGTGTCCGCCGGACTGCTTCTTGTGCCGCCCCTGCACCTCGACGGTTTTGCGGATTTTCTCGCGGTACGCGACGCGCGCGGGGTGCAGCACGGTCTCGACGACGAACTTGTCGCGCAGTTTGGAGCAGAGTACGTCGAGCTGAATATCGCCCGCGCCGGATACGACCATCTGCTTCGTCTCCGAGTTGTTGACGACGGTGAACGACGGGTCTTCGTCGGCGAGCCTCGTGAGTCCGGCGGCGATTTTGTCCTCCTGCCCTTTCGTCTTGGGCGCGATTGCCATAGAGTAGCAGGGTTCCGCGAAGACGACCGGAGCGAACGTTACGCCGCTCTTCGCGTCGCGCAGAGTGTCGCCGGTTTTCGTGTCCGTGAGCTTCGACGCCGCGCCGAGGTCTCCCGCGACAAGCTCCTTGACTTCGACCGATTTTCTGCCCTGCATTTTGTATATGTGACCGAGACGCTCCGCCGTTCCGGTGCGCGAATTTGTGAGGGACGCCTCGTTCGTCAGTCTGCCGGTGATTACCTTAAAGAGGTTGTACTTGCCGTACTGGTCGGACAGAGTCTTGTAGACGATGACGGCGGGCTGTCCGTTCGGATCGACCTTAACCTCCGTACCGTCGTCCGTGACGTCCGGCTTGCCGTCCGCCGCAGACGGGAAAAGCTGCGTAATCGCGTCGAGCAGCAGCAGGGTGCCGAGTCCGGTCGTCGGAATCCCGCAGAGCACGGGAAACAGCGTCAGCCCGCGGACGCCGCGGCGCAGTCCGAGCTGCTTTTCCTCGAGCGTGAATTCCTCGCCGGCGAAGTATTTTTCCATAAGTTCCTCGTCCGTTTCCGCGACGGACTCGTTGACCGCCGTGTACAGCGACTCAAGCTCCGCCGCCATAGAGTCCGGAACCGGGATTTCGACGCGCTTTCCGTTTTCGAGCTTGTACGCCCGGCGGTCGATGAGGTCGATAACGCCGTCCACCTTGCCGCCCGCGCCCTTTATCGGAGCGATGAGCGGGCAGACGCTCGCGCCGTATTTCCCGCGTATGGCGTTAAGCGCGGATTCGTAGTCGGCGTTCTCCTCGTCCACCTTCGAGATGAACACCGCGCGCGGAAGCCCGCGGTCGGCAAGCTGTTTCCAGGCTTTTTCAAAGCCGACCGTCAGCCCGTCCTTCGCGCCGGCGACGATAACCCCGCCGTCCGCGACGCGCAGAGCCTGCGCAACCTCGCCCGCGAAGTCGAAGTATCCCGGCGTGTCGAGCAGGTTGACGCGCGTACCCTTGTACTCGGCGGACGCGGTGGACAGCGAAACCGAGATTTTGCGCTTAATCTCCTCGCCGTCGGAGTCCGAAACCGTGTTGCCGTCGTTGGTCCTGCCCTGACGGTCGATTGCGCCGGTCATATAGAGAATACTCTCAAGCAGCGAGGTTTTGCCGGACTGACCGTGTCCGACGAGCGCGATGTTCCTGATGTCTTCTGATGCGATTGCCATATGTCCGTCTCCTTTTGCCTACGAATCTCAATTTTGTAAATTGTAACACAATACCGGGAGAAATGCAACACCTATTATCGCCGAAGTTTCACGGTGCCGAAAATATTTCCGCGCGGGCGGAACCGCAAAGAAAATCCGACGGTTTTCGCGCCCGTTTGAATATACAATCGGCGTACCGCGTACAGCGGTTATTCGCAAAACAGCATTTCGGGGGTATGCAAAATGAAAACGCAAACGGAGCTTTCCGGATCGCGGCTTACGCTTTTTCCGCAGGGGGAGCTTGACCATCACGCCGCCGCATCGGTCGTCGGCGAAATCGAGCGGAGTATCGACTCCGCGCTCCCGCGGGAGTGCGTCATCGATATGAGCGGCGTGACCTTTATGGACTCGTCCGGAATCGCCGTCGTACTGAAGGCGCACCGCAGAATGAGCGAGCTGTCGGGGAAACTGCGCCTTGTCCGCGTTCCGGAACGGTGCCGCAGAATACTCGCCGCCGCCGGGGTCGAAAGACTCGTCGAAATCGAAACAAGGGAGACCGTACATAATGAAAGAACGTAACAGCGTAAAATTCGAGTTTCTGAGCAGGTCTGCGAACGAGGGCTTCGCGCGGGCTGCCGTCGCCGTGTTTATAGCGCAGCTCGACCCGACGCTCGAGGAACTCGGAGACGTAAAAACCGCGGTAAGCGAGGCGGTCACGAACTGCGTCGTGCACGCGTACCCCGAGACGCTCGGGAAAATCGCGGTCAGAGTGCGGCTTTTCGACGACAACTCCGCCGAGATAACGGTTCGCGACTGGGGCGTCGGTATTGCGGACGTGGAGGAGGCGCGCGCGCCGATGTACACGACGGGCGGCGACGACCGGAGCGGAATGGGCTTCACGATTATGGAGAGCTTTATGGACAAGCTCCGCGTAAAAAGTACCGCCGGGCGCGGCACGACGGTCACGATGCGGCGCAGAATTTCGGTGCGGGCGGGCGTCCGGTGAATACTCCGCCGCCGAGGGGGGAAACGCCGGACGGCGCGCGCACTCCGCTCTCAGTACTGCTGCGCGCGAAAGACGGCGACGCGGAAGCCGCCGGGCTTGCGCTCTCGCAGAATACCGGGCTTATCTGGAGCGTCGCGCGAAGATTTTTCGGGCGCGGCTGCGACCCGGACGACCTGTTTCAGCTCGGCAGTTTGGGGTTCCTGAAAGCTCTGCGCGGTTTCGACCCGGAGTTCGGAACGCAGTTTTCGACGTACGCCGTGCCGAAAATCGCGGGTGAAATCAGACGTTTTCTGCGGGACGACGGCGCGGTAAAAGTAAGCCGCGGAATCAAGGAGCAGGCGGCGAAAATCCGCGCCGCGCGCTATCTGCTTGAGCAGAGACTCGGGCGGGAGCCTACAATCTCGGAGCTTGCGGCGGAGACGTCTGTGACTCCGGAGGATATAGCTGCGGCGGAAATCGCCGTCGCGCCGCCGGAGTCGTTTCAGCGGGAGAGCGGCGGCGAGGGATTCACGCTCGAACAGCGGCTGTCCGACCCGGACGGAGAGGAGCGGCTGCTTGAACGCGTCGCAATCCGCGAGGCGGTCGCGGCTCTGCCGGAGCGGGAGCGCGGCGTTATCGCGCTGCGGTACTACCGCGGGATAACGCAGGACGCGGCTTCGCGCGTACTCGGCATATCGCAGGTGCAGGTGTCGCGGCTCGAACGCCGGGCAATAGAGCGGCTCCGCGAATCGCTCGGCGGCGAATGACGGAAAATAACCGACAATTATTGAGCCGCGCAGACGCGGCGGTATGCGACTGGAAGCGCGGTTTTTTCGAGTCGCGCCGCGTCAGCCGAGCTTGCGGTCGAACAGCAGGGCGGCGTTCAGAATCACGAGTACGGAACCCGCGTTGTGAATCAGCGCGCCGGTTATCGGGTTCAGCAGCGCGAGTACGGACAGCGCGACCGCGGCGAGGTTTATCGACATCGCGAGAAAAATATTCACCTTTATGAGCTTCAGCGTCGCTTGCGCGAGCCGGAATATGTAAGGCAGTTTTGAAATATCGTCCGAAGCGAGCGCAATGTCCGCCGCCTCGACCGCTATGTCGGTTCCCGCGCCGCCCATCGCGATTCCGACGTCCGCGGTTTTAAGCGCGGGCGCGTCGTTTATGCCGTCGCCGACCATACAGACGGCGCGTCCGGCGCGTTGCAGCGCGGCGACCGCGTCCGCCTTGCCCTCCGGCAGAAGTCCGGCGCGGACTTCGGTAACGCCGGCCGCCGCGGCGAAGTACCGCGCGGAGCGTTCGTGGTCGCCCGTCAGCAGTACGGTTTCGATTCCCGCTCCGCGCAGAGCATCGACTGTGCCCTGAGCGGAGGAGCGGAGCGTGTCCGTAAGCGCGACCGCGCCGGCGCACACGCCGTCCGCCGCGATTAAAACGGTGGCTTTGCCCTGCTCCCGGAGCCTTGCGAGCGCGGCGAACGCGGCTTCCGGGACTTCGATTCCGCGCGCCGACATAAACGCGTCGCTGCCGCAGAGTACGTCCGCGTCCCCGAGCTTTGCGGATACGCCCATACCGGGCAGCGCAGTGAATTCGGAGCCGTCCGCCGGAGCGATACCGCGCCCGGCGGCGTAAGCGACGACCGCGAGCGCGAGCGGGTGATTGCTCCGCGATTCCGCGGCGGCGCAGAGAGCGAGAACCTCGTCCTCCCCGTGCGGACCGAACGCGCAGACGTCGCTCACGGTCAGTTTCCCGGTCGTGAGCGTACCCGTCTTGTCGAACGCGCAGACGGAGACTTTGGCGGCGCGTTCGAGAGCTTCGCCGGACTTAATAATCACGCCGCGCCGCGTCGCCTGACCGACTCCCGCGACGATGGACACCGGAGTCGCGAGAGCGAGCGCGCACGGGCAGAATACGACGAGAATCGTGACCGCGCGGACAATGTCCCGCGTGACCGCGAACGTAACCGCGGCGATGAGCAACGCGGCGGGAACGAGCACCGCCGCCCAGCGGTCTACCGTTCTCTGCATCGGAGCCTTGTTTTCCTCCGCCTCGCGGACGAGCCGAATCAGCTTTTGCAGACTCGAATCCTCCGGCGCGCTCGTGACCCGAATATCGACTGAGCCGAAGCGGTTCACGCTTCCGGAGCGCACCGCGTCCCCTGCCGTAACGTCCACGGGCAGGGATTCGCCGGTTATCGCCGACTGGTCTACGGAGGTCGAACCGTCAACGATAACGCCGTCCGCCGGGACGCGCTCGCCTGAAATTACGCGGATTACGTCGCCGACGCGGAGCGAGTCCGCCGCGACCGTTTCCTCGGCTTTGCCGTTGAGCCGCCGCGCCGTAGTGGGAGCGAGCGCAATCAGCGAGCGCAGCCCGCGTTTCGCGCGGTTTACCGTTACGTCTTCGAGCAGTTCGCCGACCGCCATAAGAAACGCTACCTCGCCGGAGGCGAATATGTCGCCTATTGCGGCGCAGGCGATAATCGCAATCGAGATAAGCAGGGGCGACGTGATTTTCCGCTTGAAAAACAGCGACGACAGAGCGGAGCGCAACAGCGGTATCCCCGAGATGAGCGTCGTAATCCAGGCGGGGTCGGGCGACAGCGCGCCGACCGTCGGAAGCTTGATTTTGAACAATAGAAGCGCGAGGCTCGCGGCGAGGAACGCGCCGGAGATTACGGTCGCGGGTACGCTCTCAAGCGTGTCGGCGACGCTTCCGGCGCGTCCGGCAAAGCCGCGCTTTTGCCCGTGGCAGTCTTCACCGCCGCAGCAGTCTTTCATACGCGCGCCCTACAGAATACGCGAAAACTGCTCAAGCGCGAAGAATACGCCCGCGAGAGGTTCTTCCGCGGCTTCGTCGTCCTCCGCGTCCGCGCCGGAGTTCTTCGCGGCGGAGGTGTTTACCGCGGCGACGCCGTTCAGCGCGTCGGCGTAAAAACCGCGGAGATAAGTTTCGAGCAGCACCTGTCCGGTCTTTTGGATTGCGCCTTTCGCCGAAGAGATTTGAATCATCACTTCGTCGCACGGCTTGTCGTTTTCGACCATCCGCAGCGTGCCTTCCATCTGCCCGATTACCCGCCGCAGGCGGTCGGTGAGGGATTTCTTTTCTTCCGGTGTCATAATTGAATCCTCCTTAAAATTTATAGGGTATGCCCCCAAGTTCTATTAACGAGTATAACGCATAGCGCGGAACCTGTCAAGAGGGGAGAGAAATTTAATCGCTTGCCGTCTCCAAGAATAACGGCGCGCACCATACAAGGTACGCGCCGTGTGCTGTTCAGTTAACCGAAACGCTTGTTTTTGTTCTTGCGCGCGGCTTCGGACTTCTTCCGGCGTTTGACGCTCGGACTCTGATAATACTCTTTTTTCCGCAAATCAGAGAGGACCCCGGCTTTGGCGCAGCTGCGCTTAAAACGCTTGAGCGCGCTGTCCAGCGTCTCATTGTCCTTGATGTGAACCTCCGACATTAAATATCCCTCCCCCACTTGACGAATAACGCGTAAATTTTACCGCGGCGAGCCGCGTGAAACGCTCGCTTTACGGCATTATACTATAAAATTCCCGCCGTGTCAAGCCTTTTTATAAGGATTCCAAATCAGGAGCAGCATAGCGCAGATAAGCATCGTCGGATTGTGCGGCGGAACCGACACAATCCGCAGTCCGAGAAGCGCGGCGGCGGCGGTTACGGCGCAGCGCAGAGCGAACGATATGCGCTCCGCTTTGTACGGGTCGAGGAAGTACGCGCAGGCGGAATACACGGCGTGACCGCCGTCAAGCGGATACGCCGGAAGCAGATTGAAAAGCCCGAGAATCGCGGACAGCCCCGCGAAATGCAGCGCGGGGAGCCAGCCGGACGTAGTTGCCGCGAGCGCGCCCGCCGCCGCGAACGCGAGACTGAACAGCGGTCCCGAGGCGGCTGCCGCTATCTCCGCGCCGTAGCTCATACCGCCGCCGTCGTATTCGAGCGACGCACCGAGCAGTCCGAGCTTTACGGCGCGGATTCTGCCGCCGCATACGCGCAGCGCGATATAGTGACCCAGCTCGTGCGCGAGCGCGGCGAAAACCGTCAGCAGCAGCAGATACCACGAATCCGTGAGTATCATCGCGCAGGGCAGAACGGCGGCGAGCGGCGTCGCTTTTACCTTTCCGAACGCGCCGCGAAGCCGCGCGCTAAACCGCGGCACCGTAATACTTCGCGGGGTTGACGTATTCGCCGCCGATTTTTATCTCAAAGTGCAGACAGTTGCCGGTCGCGTTGCCGGTGCTGCCGACCTCGCCGATTTTGCCGCCGCACTTTACGGAGTCCCCGGACTTGACGGTGATTTTCGAGAGATGACCGTACACCGTGTCAACGCCGTCGTGCTTCAGCATAACGTACTTGCCGAGCGTCGTACTCTCGCCCGTCGCGGAGACGCGTCCGTCGGCGAACGAGTAAACCGCCGCGCCTTTCGCCGCCGCTATGTCGATGCCGTAGTGGAACTTCGTGCCGCCGTCCACCGGGTGTTCGCGGTAGCCGAACGGCGACGTGACGGTGCCGTACGCCGGAAGCGTGTACTCAAAGCTCAGCTCCGGACTTGACAGGCTCACGCCCGCGGGCAGACCGTACCCGCTCCACGCGTCGTCGGAGTTCAGCAGCGCGGATGTCACCGCGTCCGAGAACTCCGCCGCCGCGTCGGATACCGGCTCGTCTTCCGGCGGCGGAGCTTCGGCGGACGGCGGAGCTTCCGCGCCGCTGTCCGAGAACGCGGGCAGAGACTCTTCGCCGGAGCCGGTTTCGGCGTTTGCGTCCGCCGTGCCGCCGGACGGCTTGAACGCGAGCGACCACGCTTCGGAAAACGCGTCGCCGAACTTGCGGTCGCCGGAAAGACCCTCGCCGAGAGCGGCGAGAGCGGCGCGGTAGTTCACGACGGAGTCTATTTTATCTCCGAGAACCCGCGAGAACGCCGGAAACGCGACGCGCGTAAACACAGACAGCGCGACGATTCCGAGAAACAGAGTAAGTCCGCCGGGTATTCTCTTGCCGCCGCCCGCGGTTTTGCGCCGCCGTCTTCGATGCACAGCCATAATCTCACCTTGTCCGCACGGAAACGCCGCGTTACGGCGCGCCTCCGCTGATTTTGGTTAAGTCTATGATTGTCCGGCGCGGATTATTCGGTCAGCGGGGTTCCATATGGTCAAGCGAGCCGTCCGGCGGCTGTACCTTGCCGTTGTTTACGCGGAGCGGCAGCGCGCGGAGCAGGCAGATAATTTTCGCGGACTCGCCGCGCGTTACGCCGCGCTTCGGCTGAAAACTGCCGTCGCCGTACCCGGACAGCACGCCCTGCGCCGCTAAAATCAGAATCGCGTCGTTCGACCACGGATTGCCGCTCTTTGAAACGTCCGAAAACGGCGGGTCGGTGAGATTTACCGTGTCCTCAAGCGCGAGCAGACGCTCCGACATAACGGCGAACTCCTCGCGCGACACGGCGCGGTCGGGCTTGAAGACGCCTCCGCCGTAACCGTCGATGAGCGACGCGGACTTCGCCGCGGCGATATAACCGTTCGCCCAGTGACCCGCTGTGTCGGCGAAAGCGGACGGCGCGGACGCCGGTTCAAGCCCCGAAATCCGGCACAGCAGAGTCGCGGCTTCCGCCCGCGTGAGCGAACCCTCGGGACCGAACGTGCCGTCGCCGTGACCGGAGAGCAGTCCCTCGGCGGCAAGACTCACGATATAGCTCTGCGCCCAGTGGTCTTTGACGTCGGAAAACGGCAGTCCGTTAAGCCACGCCGAATAATTGTCCCAGACGTACGCCGGTTCCTGACCGAGTGCCCACGAGCCGGCTCCTTTGAGACCGTACTTCCGCACGAGCGCGAGCTTGCGTTCGAAGCTGCGCGCGTTTTCGTACCAAACGTCGTAAGTGTCCGGAGGGATACTGCTGCCGCCCCAGGTTTTGAGGTTCGACCCGGCGGGTACGACGATTGTCGCCCGCGCGCATTCCTTTGCCTCGTCATACCAGACTTTGGCGTTAGTCGTTTCGGCGAGCCAGTCGATGTCCGCGATTGTCCACGCGCCGCCCTTTTTGCCGCCCGCGGACTGCGCCCAGTACCGTCCGTAAAACGGGATTCCGAGCATAAGTTTCTCCGGCGCAACGTATTTCAGCCCGTATTTGACCGAGTCCTCGACGAACTTCAGGCTTGCGACCGGACCGGGCGCGCCTGTCTCGTACGACTCGTCATAGGTCATCATAAAGACGTGGTCGCAGTGCTTCGCGAGCGCGGCGTAGTCGTACCCGCCCTGCCAGCCGGCGTTCGTGTTGTACGGATTCGGCGCGACGCACACGGTGAGCGTTTTGCCGGACGGCAGCGCGTTACGCAGCAGCGCGATGAACGACGTTAAGTCCGCGCGGTCGTCCTGATTGATGTTCTGGATGTCGATGTCGAGTCCGTCGAGGTCGTAGTCGCGCACCGCAGCCGCGAGAAACGCCGCCGCGGCAGCCGGAGCTTTAAGCATAGCTCTCGCCTGAGCGCGGTTCCAGTGGTTTGACATAAACGGCGTGACCTTTATTTTCTTGCCGTGCATATCCGAAATCAGCAGAGGGTCGGGCTTCTTCGTGAAAATCACCGCGCCGGAGTCCGACGTCTCGAAGTAGTCCGGCGACACAATATCAACGCCGTCGCCCGTGACAGACATACGCTTAAGATACGTCGAGGTCGTGCCGCCGTACAGGTACGTCAGGCTGTCGTAAGCCGCGGCGCGGAAAACCCCGGTCGCCGCGAGAACCGAAACGACGAGCGCGAGCAGTATTATAATCGCGGCAAGCCGCAGAAGTTTTGGTTTGGACATAAAAACACCCCGCAATTTAGTTTTACAGCTATTGTGCGGAGTGCGCGCGATATTACAACAGGTAAATTACAGCAAAAGATTATCAAAATTATGTATTTACATCTATAGATTTTAATAGTATTATTAAATAAATACAGAATGAAAGCAGGGCAAATATGAAAAATCCGATTAAGAATCATCTGACAGTGTTTGTGTGCGCCGTTGCCATACTCGCGCTCGCCGCCTGCGGCACGGCAGCGACAGGCGACGCTGCGCCGTCGCCGGAACCGTCGGACGCCGCTTCGCCGTCCGTCAAGCCGGATAAGCCGGTTGACGACGCTGCGCCGTCGCCGGAGCTGCCCGACACGGGCGAATATATGCGGCTCGCCTCGTACTCCGCCAGTCTGCCGACGGAAAAAGTGACTGCAAATGCGGAATATATTCAAACCGTGCTTGACTGTATACAGAATATCCGCGACAACGCGGAGCAGGCGGTTATCGCCGATTTTTTAGCTCCTCCCGGAACAATAGCTTTTGCCGGGACAATTGTCCGCGACGGAGCGGAGCTTAACTTTAGCGTTGAGGGAGGGTATTTTAACTCTCCGGAGTGGGGCGCGGACGTTTATTATGATATTACTGCCGATGAAATGGTGCAGATTGTACGGGGAACAATACAAGACGTCTGGGACGCTATGTAGGGGGGTTGCGCCGCGAATATGGAGAAGTTCCGCAAGAAGCTGCGAATCGCGAGGTTGTTGCCCGTCCCGATGCTTATTGTCGTTGTTATCGTATCAGGAAGACTGTATGGAGATAATACAGATTTTAATCCTGTAGTATTGTGGATTTTATCAGCTTTTCTTATGGCGTTACTTGTCGCGATTATCTGTTTATTGTCACAGAGATGTCCGGAGTGCGGTGCGAGGGTAATAGGAATAAGGCAGATGTACAGAACCGTTCCCAAGCATTGCCGGAATTGCGGGCTGGAATTTGAGAAGCGGGCGGAGGAACACCAGGACGGCAAGCCGGATCGCGAGCGGGGCGAGCGGTGAATATGAAAAAAATACGCAAGCTATACGGCGTCCGGGCAATCCTCGGCTTGGCGGCGGCGGTAACACTTGGTATCGGATTTCTGTGGACAACTGAATCGGGTACCCTCGAAGGTTTTGGTTGGATTCTTGTAATTGCAACGCATCCGGTAAATCTTATACGGAGTTGGAGTGAACTCTCCGCGGCAGACAGAGTTTGTATCGTAGGGTGGACTATAGTCATCGTTAGATTTCTGTTTTGCTTTGCGCTGTTAAGGTGTCCGGATTGCAACGCGAGAATATACGGTTGGGGCGTTCCCAAGCATTGCCGGAATTGCGGGCTGGAATTTGAGAAGCGGGCGGAGGAACACCCGGACGGCAAGCCGGATCG
>JAITNK010000041.1 GCA_031290515.1 Oscillospiraceae bacterium | reverse complement strand
AATCTCCTTTAAGAAAACCGGCGTGCGCGAAACGCACGCGGCGTTTCGACGGTAATAAAGCACATTATTTTACTACAGGAAGCGGTATGCTGTCAAGTGTTTTTTTGCGGACGCGCGCGGGACCGCGTTCGCCAGACCGGGCGGTCAGTAAAACGAAGCGGGGGATTGCCCGAATGAGCGGCTGTTAACCCCCGAACGCCGCGCGCACATCGGCGGAGAAGTACAGACTTCCGAGCGCGGCGACGGGCGCGCCGCCGGACAGCCGGAGCGCGAGCTTCGCGCCGTCCTCCACGGTGTCCGCGGCGACGGCGGGCGCGCCGAGAGTGCGCAGCAGCTCCGCGAGCCGGTCGGCTTTCATTGCGCGCGGGTTGTGCGGAGTTACCGCGACGAAGTGCGCGGCGAGCGGAGCAAGCTCCGCCATCATCGACGCAACGTCCTTGTCCGCCATAACGCCGACAAGGAAAATGAGCTTTTGCCCGGGGAACAACGCCGTGAAGCTCTGCGCGGCGGCGTGTATTCCGTGCGAGTTGTGTGCGCCGTCGAGTATCACAACCGGGTCGCGGCGCAGCACCTCGAACCGTCCCGCCCACTGCACGGAGGCGAGTCCCGAGCGCAGCGCGTCGTCGGGGATGCTGAAACCGCGGCGGCGCAGGGCTTCGATTACGGTGATTGCGAGCGCGGCGTTCTTCGGCTGATACGTCCCGGCGAGCGGTATCGTGAGACCGCGGTAGGGCGCAAAGTCGATTACCGAGCCGTCAAGCCCGGAGCCGGCGACGGAAAGCCGCGAAAAGTCGGTGCGGATAAGCTCCGCGCCGACCGCGCGGCACTTTTCAGCGAATACGCGCACCGCGGATTCTTCCTCGCCGTAGCAGACTACCGTGCCGCCGGGCTTGATTATTCCGGCTTTCGCGGACGCGATTTCCGCGATTGTGCCGCCGAGTTCCGCCGTATGGTCAAGCCCGATTGCGGTGATAACCGCGACTTCCGGCGTCGCGATGACGTTCGTGGAGTCAAGCTCGCCGCCCATTCCGACTTCGAGTACGACGATTTCGCAGCCGTTCCGCTCAAACCAGAGCATAGCGAGCGCGGTTATCAGCTCGAATTCCGTCGGGCTGTCCTCCATAGCGTCCGCGAACGGACGGATTACGTCCGTAAGTTCCCCGAGCACTGAATCCGAAATCTGTTCGCCGTCAATCTGCATACGCTCGTTAAAGCGCAGAATGTACGGCGACGTATACAGTCCGGTTTTGTATCCGGACGCTTTGAGCACCGCCGCGGTCATCGCGGCGGTGCTTCCTTTTCCGTTCGTTCCCGCAATGTGGACGAAGCGGAGCCTGTTCTGCGGGTCGCCGAGCTTTGAGAGGAGTTCCCGCGTACGGGAAAGCCCGGGCTTCGCGCCCTGCCACTTCACGGAGTGTATATATGCGAGAGTTTGTTCTATGGACATAGCTACGCCTTTTTCAGGTAATACCGTCTGAACAGCCGCAGTACCTGCGAACCGACGACGAGTATAAGCGCGACGTGGAACGGAAACTGCACGATGTTGTTTATCAGCCGAATGCCGGTGAAAAATGCGGCTACCGCAACGCCGAAATAGCTCATCCAGATTGCGTTCAGCCCGAATATTACTATTATCAGCTTCAGCAGGTGCGCGAAAAATACGCGCGGGAGGGAGAAGTTCCGCTTGTAGAGGAAACAGGCGAATATGAAGTACGTCACGGCTTCGGAGAGCGCGTAACCTGGGAAATAGCCGCCCGCGGGGTTCACGATATAACCGAGCGTGTCCGCCGCGACGCCGTATACGATTCCCGCCCAGGGTCCGCACACGGCGGCGACGAGAACGCCCGGGAAGTATGAGAACGAAATCGCCTTAAACGTAGGCGAGATGTAAATCGTGAGTCCCGGCAGACTCAGAATCGTTGCGATTGCGAGCATCATAGCCATAAAAACGACGTTGCGGAGTCCGAACACGCCTTTCGGAGAGAAGAATGCGCGCGGCGTAAGTTTGCCGAACAGCGGTTCGTTCGGCGGGAAGCATAGGTCGCGAAAACTGCTTTTGGACATAGTAATACCCCCTGATAAAATTAAAGCGGACTGCACCGCTTTAATCAGGAGGCTTCCGGCGACCTAATTATTATGCACGACCGTACATAAAGCGGCAACGGGTGCGGGTCGCAAATCGCGGCATCTCCTTCGTCGAACGGCAACTCCCCATCCGTCCGCACTTAATCCCGGCGCGCCTTGTTTCAGCCGCGGGGATAACGCTTGCGCCCTACTTCGCTTTTCGCCTACATAGTAACAGGGTTGAAGCCGCTTGTCAAGCGAAAAGTTTGCAGATTCGCGGCTTTGCGTCCGCGGAGTTGAACCGCGCGCCGGAGCCTGGCGCGGAGCCTTGCGGCGTACGGCTGAATCCGCGGGATAATGACAGGATTTTACAGCATAATTACTGAAATTATACATTTCGACAGAATGCGACAGCATACGCATTGCCGGTGTAATAGAATCGCCCGCACACGGCAACGACTGCGGAGTTGAGCAGCCGCAGTTTGAGCGGCGGCGTTTCGGCAAAGCCGCGGCTCACGGAAGCGGCGTTTTGCCGAAACTTTGAGCACGGGTGTGCTTTGCCCAACCGAGCGGCTAATGGAAGACAAATACTATCTCCGCGCCGGAGGAGAGCTTGTCGATGTCCCGCGCGAGTTGTACGACGAGTACAGAAAATCTGTCAGGCGCGAGCGGACGCAGAGGGAGCGGGATGCGCGGAACGGACTTTTGTACTACGACGGGTGGGAGGGCTTCAATATTGCGTCACTGGAAGCGGGAGCCGAGGACGAACTGATCGCCGCCGACGAGACGCGCCGTATCAGAAAGTGCATCGAAAAGCTTGAGGAGTCTGAGCGCAAAATCGTTCAGGCTCTTTTTTATTGCGGAAAGAGTCTGACGCAGTATGCGCGGGAGCTTGGAGTTCCGCGGAAAACTCTCGAATACCGCCGCGGCAAGGTACTCGAAAAGCTGCGGGAATTGTACCTCGGCGTTGACGGCGGCAGATAGCGCGGCTATAGTAATTAACCGCCCGGCAGACGGGAACGCGCCGGTGTGCCGCGCCGCGCCGCGCTTTGCGGAGGCGCGCGGAGATATTTATTGCGCGGCGCAGCCGGAATTCATTTCCGGCAGGCGAACAGTCAAAATCTGAGGAGGAAACATATGACGGCAGTCATCGACCTCGGGGCGGCAAGCCCGAAGCAGGCGCGGTTCTACAAGTCGCGCGCGCTGTACACCGGGTACGGCGGCGCGCGCGGCGGCGGCAAGACCCACGCCGTACGCACCAAAGCAATCTGCGGCGCGCTGTATTACCCGGGGATTCGGATACTCATCGTCCGCAGAACGTATCCGGAGCTTCAGGCGAACCACATCGAGCCGATGATTCGGCTCATTCCGGACGAGGTCGCGGGGTTCAGCGGGTCTAAGCGCGGGTTTTACTTCAAAAACGGCTCCGTTATCAAGTTCGGCAACTTCAGACCGGGCGCGGCGCGGCGCGAGTATCAGGGGCAGGAGTTCGACTGGATTTTTCTCGACGAGGCGACGCAGTTCACCGAGAGCGAGTTCCGCGAGCTGGGCGCGTGTCTGCGCGGCGCGACCGCCGTTCCGAAGCGGTTTTACGTCACCTGCAACCCGGGCGGAGCCGGACATTCGTGGGTCAAACGGCTGTTCGTTGACCGCAAGTACCGCGACGGCGAGAACCCGGACGATTACAGGTTCATTTTCGCGTCCGCGGAGGACAACCTGACGCTTCTGCGTTCGTCCCCGGCGTACCTGTCGATGCTCGAAAACCTGCCGGATAACCTGCGCCGGGCTTACCGCGACGGCGACTGGTCCGCGCTGTCCGGCGCGTACTTCGCGGAGTTCGACGCGAAAATTCACGTCGCAGCCCCGGCTCCGGCGCCGCGCGGCAGCAGGCTGTTCCGCTCGTTCGACTACGGACTCGATATGCTCGCGTGTCTGTGGTTCGCCGTGTCGCCGGACGGCGGCGTTACGGTTTACCGCGAACTTATGCGCCCGGGACTCGTCGTTTCGGAAGCGGCGGCGGCGATGCTCGCGCTGTCGGACGGCGAGGACGTCGCCGCGACGGTCGCGCCGCCCGATATGCGGAGCCGCCAGAAAGACAGCGGACGCTCGCTCGCGGAGCTGTTCGCGGAGTCGGGGATTTACCTGTCGTACGCGCCGTCCGACCGCGCCGCCGGACACATCGCGGTCAAGGAAATGCTGCGGCTCCGCGAGGACGGAACCCCGCGGCTCCGGATTTCTTCGGCGTGCGAAAAGCTGATTTCCGACATAGCGCAAATCGAGTGCGCCGCGTCCGACCCGAACGACTGCGCCGTAACACCGCACGACGTTACGCACTCGGTGGACGCGCTGCGCTATTTCTGCGTCTCCCGGTTCCACGTTATCGCCGGAGGCGAACCGCGCGGCGGGGCTGCCGCAGACTACACGGACTACCTGAAATTCGGCTGTTAGAGGACTGATTCCGCGGCATTATTTTCTCTTGAATTTGGCGTGCGGGTGTGATATAATCGACTGAATATTTTGATTTGGTCGTCCGATACAACGCGAACGGGGACCGCGTCCGCAGACGCGTTCCCCGTGCGAGCAAAGCGAGCACAGAGCGCAGCCGGAATTCATTTCCGGCAAGCGGCAAATAAGACAGGGAGGGCTTCGCCCGACCAAGCGGATAATGGAATAATGAAAGGTT
>JAITNK010000120.1 GCA_031290515.1 Oscillospiraceae bacterium | reverse complement strand
GAAATCGTCGCCGCGCTCGAACCCGACCTGCTGGCGGACATAATCGCCCGGATGGCGGGTATGGGTACGACCTCGCCGGAGTTTATCCGCGAGGCGGAGCAGGTTCTCGAACGCGAGGTTATGAGTAGGGGGTACGGCGAGCAGCAGTCCACCGGCGGCGTGGACGAGATTGTGCAGATAATCAACTCTCTCGACCGCGCGAGCGAGAAGAGCATACTCGAACAGCTCGCCGTCAAGAATCCGTCGCTCGCGGATGAAATCCGCGCGAAGCTGTTCGTATTCGAGGACATTGCGAAGCTCGACTCCCGCTCGATACAGCGCGTACTCAAAGAGGTGCCGAACGCCGACCTCGCCGCCGCGCTCAAACTCGCGACGGACGAGGTGCGCGACAAGATTCTCGGCAATATGACGAAGCGTTTGCAGGCGATGATTCAGGACGAAATCGAGGTTATGGGGCAAATGCGTATACGCGACGTGGAAGAGGCGCAGCAGCGCGTCGTCGCGATTGTACGCAGGCTCGAGGAAGAGGGCGAGATAGACATCGCCCGCGGCGACGGTGACGTCTTTGTTTAAGCTCGATAAAAACACCGCGTCGGTCACGCCGTTCGTTCCGGAGCAGATTATGATTCCGGTTCCCGAGGTTCCGGAGGAGGAACAGGAAGCCGAAAACGAAGCCGAGTCCGGTATGAGCCTGACGGTCGAGGGAATCCTCGCCGCCGCCCGGCGCGCCCGGCGGACAATCGTTGAGAGTGCGAAACAGGACGCGGAGAGGATTATCACAAACGCGCATAACGAGGCGGCGCGGCTCGTAAACGAAGCTCTCGGCGAGTGCGACGACATACGCGAGGACGCGCACCGCGCAGGTTACGAAAACGGGAAAAAAGCCGCCGACAAGCAGTACAGAGCGGAACACGAAAAGCTCACCGCCGCGTATACGCAGTTTCTCAAAGAGTCGGACGGGCAGTACCGCAAAATGTTCGACGATTTTGAGGGCGATATTCGCGGGCTTATTCTCGAGGCGGTCAGGAAAGTCGTCGCGCAGGCGGGAGAGACCGACAACACGGTTTTTGAGAGTATGATTAAAAATGCGCTCGAACAGTTCCGTCCGACCGGCGATATGAAAATCCGCGTGTCCGCGGACGATTACGACAGGTTTTTCCCAATCGGCTCCCGCGTGGTCACGCTCGACAACGGCGCGGTCATCACGCTTAACGCGGCGCGGGACATAAAACTTCCCGATATGAGTATTCTGCTTGAGGACGCGAACATAGAGGTTGACGCGGGTCTCGGCACTCAAATGGAGTATATTAAAATAGCCTTTGAACACGCGGGAGACGAAGATGTTTTCTGAAAGACGAATCGACTTCGCGAAATACCGCTCCGCTCTCGCCGAGACGGACACGCTCGTATACCGCGGTCACGTCACGAAAATCGTCGGGCTTATGATACAGGCTTCGGGTCCGCACTCGCGAATCGGCGACATCTGCAACGTCTATCCGCTCGAGGGCGGCGACTATACGCAGGCGGAAATCGTCGGGTTTGACGGCACAAGCGCGCTGCTTATGCCGCTCGGCGTAACAGAGGGTATCGGACTCGGCAGCGACGTCGTCTATACGAAGTCGCTGCTGCACGTCCCGGTCGGAATGTCGTTTATGGGGCGCGTACTCGACGCGCTCGGACAGCCGATGGACGGACTTCCCGCCCCGCGTCCGGACGCTTACTATCCCGCGACCGCCGCGCCGCCGAACCCGCTGACGCGCGCGCGGATACGCGATATTCTCCCGCTCGGCGTCAAGTGCATAGACGCGCTTATGACCGTCGGTCAGGGGCAGAGACTCGGAATTTTCGCCGGCTCCGGCGTAGGCAAAAGCACGTTGCTCGGTATGATGGCGCGCAACGCCGTGTCGGACGTTAACGTCATTATCCTCGTCGGCGAGCGCGGGCGAGAGGTGCGCGACTTTATTGAAAAAGACCTCGGCGAGGAGGGATTGAAAAAGTCCGTCGTCGTTGTCGCGACAAGCGATATGCCCGCTATGCTCCGGCTTAAGTGCGCTATGGTCGGCACGGCTATGGCGGAGTACTTCCGAGACCAGGGATATAAGGTGCTTATGCTTGCGGACAGCCTGACGCGGTTCGCTATGGCGCAGCGTGAAATCGGGATGGCGACCGGGGAGCCGCCAGTGTCGCGCGGATACCCGCCGTCGGTGCTGACGCTTATGCCGAAGCTGCTGGAGCGGACGGGCAACAACGACCGCGGCTCGATAACCGCGCTTTACACGGTACTTGTCGAGGGCGACGATATGAACGAGCCGATTGCGGACACCGTGCGCGGAATCCTCGACGGACACATTGTGCTGTCGCGCAATATCGCGAACGGAAACCACTACCCGCCGATTGACGTTCTCGCGAGCGTTTCGCGCGTTATGCCGGACGTTGTGTCGAAAGAACACTTCAAGGCGGCGGGAGTCGTCCGCGCCGCGCTCGAACAGTACCGCGAGGCGGAGGACCTTATCAACATCGGCGCGTACAAGCCGGGCGCGAACCCGGACATTGACCGCGCGGTGCGGCTTCGTCCCGAAATTATGAGCCTTACGCGGCAGGAGACGGACGAGTATATGCCGTTCGAGCAGACGGTCGAAACGCTTAAAAGCATAGCGGACGCGCAATGAAAAAATTCAAATTCACGCTCGAAGCCGTCCTCAAGTACAAGCGGACGATTGAAAAGACACAGAAAGCCGCGCTCGCCGAGGTGCGTATGCGGCTTTCCGCGCTTGAAAACGAGCGAGAAAAACTCCGAATGTCGGTGAAAAGCGCGCACGAAACGCTGAACGCCGCGGTGGAGAGCGGCGGCGGCATTATCGACGCAATGCGCGTCCACGGCGCGTATGTGACGCGGCTCAAAGCCGAGGACAAAGAGCTTGTCCGGAGAATAGTCGTCGTAGAGGCGGAAAAAGACCTGCGCGAGGCGGAGCTTATCGCAACGATGCGCGAGCTTAAAGGTTACGATAAACTCTATGACGAGCAGTACCTGGCGTACCTGAAAGAAGTTCAGGCGGAAGAAGAAAAGGAAATATCCGACATAGTGTCGCGGGACGCCGCGGTCGGAGTTTAACGGGAGACGGTATGGCAAAGGGAAACGCTAACAAAACCGCGAAAACGCAGGTTGCGGCGGCAGCCGGAGGCAAAGCCGGAAAAACGGCAAAACCGGTAAAGGTAAAAAAGAGCAAAAACAGCGGAATTCTGAGAGTCGTTATAGTGACGGTTCTCGTCGTTCTGCTGCTCGGAGCCGCCGGAACCGTCGGCTATTTCGGGCTTACGCAGAACCTGTTCAAACTGCGCGACAAGACGCACGACCTCGCCGTGAGCGTCGCGTATAAGCTCGACCCTGAGACCGCAGATAAAGCCGAAACGCTGAACAAACGCGAGGCTGAACTCGACCTGCGGCAGGCGCAGCTTGACGCTTACGCCGAAAAACTCGCTAAAGATGAGAGTAATTATGCCGATAAACTAACTGAACTCGAAAAATGGGAGCAGGAAATCAAAAACGCGGAGTCGTCGCTCCGACCGATTTTCCGTCCGCCGCTGAACGAGCAGAGCGTCAAAGATATGCAGTCTGTCTCAAAGACTTACGCCGCAATGAGTCCGGAAGAGGCGGCGAATATATTGACGATAGTTATGCGCGTCCGCGGCACGGACTATACGGCGGCAGTCATCTACTATATGAAAGAGGCGAGCGCGGCGGCGATTCTCGCGGAGATGTCGCCGAGCGACGCGGCGACGATAACCGCGGTATTACTCGAAGAGTAACGCGTTAGCCGCGCGGTCGGGCAAAACCCTCCTCTCTCTGCGTCTGCGGACCCGCGCGGTAAACGCGTCCGCAAGAGCCGCTCCCATAATTTAGAGCCGCAACCACAAAATTTATTTATTGCAAGGAGGTGAACAAATGATACCTGCACTTACCGTTACGCCGAGCGTCAACGCCGACACGGCGCGCGCCGCGGCTTCCGACCGCGGAAAGACGCGTCAGAACGGACTCGGCTTCGCGGAAGTTTTCAGCTCCGCTTCGACAGCGCAAAAAGCCGCATCCCGCGCGGAACCGGCGGTGCGGACGGAAACCGCAGACCCCGCGCCGCCCGAACAGTCGTCGCGCGCGAAGCCGGAGGAAGCCGAACGGCGACCCGAACTTCCGGAAGACAGTCCGGACGAAGCCGTAGCCGCGTTCGTTGCGCCGCCGCCTTTACCGGTGATTCAGAACGCGTCTCCGCCGGACGAAACGGCGGAACCCGACGCGCCGGAGCCTGTAGCCGTCGAATACGGCGAATTACCAAAGCAGAGTATCGTTTCCGTTCTCGAAGGAAAGGAAGAAAATGAAGTTCTTCCGCTGCGCGGTTCGCAGGAAGCTGAAAAAACCGCGGAGCTGGCACGGATGCCGAACATCGGGCAGGGGACAGCCCCGGCGGAGTCTGACAGCGAGATTAACGCGGCGAAAGCCGCAGTCGCGTCAAAACTCGCGCCGGTTGCAACGCGCCCTTTGGAGAATGCAAGCGACATATTAAAACGCAAAGCCGAACCGCCGAAATTCGAGTTGCCTAACGTCCCCCGAACACCTGCGTCCGGAGAAATCCCGCAGGAGACGGAGACGGGCGCAGACGCGGATTCCGGGAACAATCCCGCGGAGGACGGGCAGAAGTTTACCGCGCCGACCGCGGACGCCGTTCCGTTTCAGGCGGAGCCGATGAGAATCGCCGCGGGCGAGTCGCTTCGCGCCGAAGCGGTGGAATCTCCGGCGGTCGTCGAGGCGGCGAACCTCTATGAGGAGCTTGTCGAGCGCGTTTCGCTGATGAGCGGCGAGGGCGAGAGCGAGATGGCAATTCAGCTCAAGCCGGAATTCCTCGGAAAGGTCTCGCTGAAGCTCTCGTCGAACCCTAACGGCGTTCAGATTAAAATCAGCGCGGAGGAAGCGTCCGTCAAAAACACGCTTGACCGCGGAATCACCGCGCTCGTCGAGTCCCTGCAAAGCAAGGGCGTGCGCGTCACCGGAGTGGACGTAGTGTACACCGGAGTCGCGGACAATATGGCGATGAACTCGAACACGAGAAGCGGCAGCGGCGGCAAAAGCGGACGCTATCGCCGTCCCGGCTCCGGTTACGCGGTACCCGGTTCCGCCGCAAACGACCCGCGCGAAATTCGCGACGCGATGACCGAACTCGGAATCAGCTCCGTCGCCGTGAGCGCGTAACCGCGCAGCAGAAAAGGAGAAATTATGGCAACAACTACGTCGGGCGTAGACGCGGCTCTCCGCACATATGAAGATTACTTAACAACCGCGCGTCAGCCGAGTCAGAATCTCGGCAAGGACGATTTCCTGCTGCTGCTTGCGGCGCAGCTAAAATACCAGGACCCGCTGGAGCCGGCGAAAGACACCGAGTTCGTCGCGCAGCTTGCGCAGTTCTCGTCGCTCGAACAGCTCTCGAACCTGAACACGACAATGTCCGCGATGCAGTATTACGGTCTCGCCGGCAAATACGTCGTCGCCGAGGGGCTGACCGACGGCGGGCAGGAGTTCGCGGTCGCGGGCTTCGTTGACCGCGTCATAAGCTCCGGCGGAGAGACGTACGTCCAAATCGGCGACAGCGTTGTTAAGGCGAAGTACGTCACGCAGGTGTTCGACAGCAATCTCGTCTCGGGTACGAGCAACCCGCTGCTCGACGCGTCCAAGCTCATCGGCAACTACGTCAAGGGCATCGTCGCGGAAGAAAACGGAACCGACCCGCGCGAGGTCGCCGGAATCGTCACAAGAGTCACGGCGGAGGACGGCGCGCTCATCGCATACCTCGACAACGGCGAGAAAGTCTCGATTTCTAACATCACCGACATCAGAAGCGCGGCTTACGTCGAGCCTGCTCCCGAGCCGGAACCCGAACCGGAGCCCGAGCCCGAGCCGGAAGAATAACCGCGGTATCCCCGTGCCCGGAGGCACGAAGCGAGGGTCTGCTCTGCCTGACCGAGCCCCGCCCGTCGGGGACGGGCGTACCCCGTGCCCGCAGGCACGAAGCGACGGTCGGGCTTTGCCTGACCGAGCGATAAATCAAGCGATAAATAAAATTAGGAGGTAGTTTACTATGATGCGATCATTATACTCCGCCGTGTCCGGTCTCAGAAACCACCAGACGCGTATGGACGTAGTCGCAAATAACATATCAAACGTAAACACAGTCGGCTTCAAGGCGAGCCGCGTGATTTTCCAGGACGTGTACAGCCAGACCTCGCGCAGCGCGTCCGCCGCTTCGGGAACCAGTCTCGGCGGAACGAACCCGATTCAAATCGGTCTCGGACTCAAGCTCGCGACAATCGACGTGCTGCACAACCCCGCGGCGACGCAGCGCACGGACAACCCGCTCGACATCGCAATCGAGGGCGAGGGATTCTTCGTAGTCCGCGAGGGCACGAAGACGTACTACACCCGCGCGGGTAACTTCTACGTCGATAACGTCGGCAACCTCGTCACCTCGAGCGGCGCATTCGTGCAGGGAGCAAAAAGCCTGAACTCAATTATAGACAAGCTCTCGTCCCTGTTCGGCACAGGCGACACGGAAGAGTGGGCTGACATTCTCGCGGCGGCACCTGCGGGAGCCGTTACGGGCGGCAATCTGGCACAGTTGAAGACGCAGATGGATACTGTCCGCGCCGCACTCGCGACAGCCTCGAGCGCGCCGACGGCAACGAATATCAACACGCTTAACACCGTAGTAAACACGTTGCGCGGCTATATCCCGACAGCGACGACCGCCACGGCTACGCCGGAGGAGACAAAGGCTCTCGCCGACCTGAAAGCCCTGTGGCAGACCCCGACGGGTACGATTCAGAGCGCGCTTAACGATTTCAGCGTCGCGAACGCGACGAAGGGAAGCGCGGACGCCAATCTGATACTGGATAAGTCCGACATCACCGGGCTGAACGACTACATAAACATCGCAATCGACGACGCGGGCGTTATCACCGGAATCCCGCGCAACAGCCCGACCGGAAGCAAGATAATCATCGGGCAGCTCGCCCT
>JAITNK010000115.1 GCA_031290515.1 Oscillospiraceae bacterium | reverse complement strand
GGGTTTCGCTCGCTTCGGCGAGCGGGACGCATTTCGCCTTGGGCGGGAATCACCGTCTGCGGACGGTGAGGAGCAAAGAGGGGGCGGCTCAAACGCCGCTCGCCCCCTCTCTGCACTCTACCCTTGGCTAAGGGGAACGCAAGCCGCGCTCACGCTGTTCGCGCAGGGTCGTTGCGGCGGTAGCCGCACACTGCGCGGCGCAGTTGAAGACTGCGAGCGCGAGTTAATGCCGTGTGAGCGAGCGAACGGGTTCGCTCGCCGCCGCGAGTAACGTTCCGTCAGCGAGCGGCGCACCGCGAGCATACGGAACGGCAGCGGCGTTTTTGAGCCGACCGCAGTCGGCGAAAAATGTTGAGCGCAGGGAGGCTCTGCCGACCAAGCGGCAAACAGGAGGTAAACACCGGTGCCCGAATCAATAAAAACTTTCCGCCGGGCGATTTACGGCTTCGACAGGCGCGACGTTATCGCGTACGTCAAGGTCGTTCTCAAAGAGAAAAACGCGCTGGCGGAGCGCGTCGCCGCGCTCGAATCCGGCGCGGCGGCTCTGGTTTCCGGCAAGGAGACCGCCGAAGCCGAAACCGCGGCGGCTTTCGCCGAGCTTGACGCGGTGCGGTGCGAAGCGGATATACAGACCGAAGCCGCGGCTTCCGAACTGCGCCGCGCCGAAGCGATTTCCGCGCAGTCCGCGGATGCTGTCGCGCGGTCGGAAGCGTCGGTCGCCGACGCGGAGTGCAGAGCCGCGGAGCACAAAACCGGGCTTGAAACCGTCCGCGCGGAGCTTGAATCGAAGCTCGCGGCGGCGGCGCGGCGCATAGCGGAGTACGAGAGCGAGACCGCGACGCTCCGCTCGCGGGTAGATTTCGCCGAGCAGAAAGCCGCGGAGACCGCGAATCAGGCGAGGCTTTCGATTGCCGCGGCGGAGAAGCTGACCGCCGAAGCGCAGTCCCGCGCGGTTGCGGCGGAACGCTCCGTCGGGGACTTCAAGGAGAAAATCCGCGCCGTGTTGCAGTAAGTTTACGGAATTTTAACAGTACGCGCGGCGATTACGACACTTTTCGCTTGCAATTCGGCGGCGGCTGTTATATAATATCACCCGTTACGTCCGGCGGCAGTACGCGTCCGCGTTCTTGCCGCGCCCGCCGCGCCCGACCGGGCGGTCAGCGAAACACTAAACATATAACCTTAAGGAGCACCCTAACTAATGTCTTCTGAAAAGCTAACCGGGTCCGCGCGGAGACGCGACGCAAAAGAGCGCGAGCATAAAAGCCGCAGGAAAACCACGCGCATAGTCGCGGGGATACTTGCGGCGTACGCCGTTCTGCTCGCTTTGGCTCTGACGATAAACTCCGGTGTTCCCGCGGGCGCGACCGCCGCTGTGATTTCGCAGGAAAACGGCAGAATCGACGGCGCGAAAATTTCCGCGAACGAGTACAAATTCTTCTGGCAGCGGGCTTATTCGGGCTACGCCGACCAGGAAGAATATATGGCTTACCTCTACGCGCAGTTCGGTTCGTCGTACACGGCGTACCTGCCGACGAGCGGGGTCGCGCTTGACCGGCAGTACTACGGTCCGAAAACGGACGATAACGGCGACACGGTGCTTGACGCGAACGGCGACGAAGTCCTCATAACCTGGCAGGAGTTCTTCGACGCGCGGACCAGCGCGCTCATCGTTCAGGTGTACGCCGCGAAGGCGGACGCGGACGCGGAGGGCTACACACTGTCGGAGGACAGCCGCATTGCCGTCGCGAACAACATCGCGCAGGAAAAGTCCGACCTCGCCGAGCAGTACGCGTCGTCGAAAAACGCGAATCTCAAATCGCTCAAAGCGTATCTGCGCGCGCTTTACACGAAGAAGATGACGGAAGCGAAGTACACCGAGCTGCTCGAGCTGCTCCAGCTTGTGAGCGACTACAGCGAGTACAAGAACGCGGGCTTCGTCTATGACGAGAGCGCGTCGCTCGCCTACTACGACGAGCATAAAGACGAGCTTGACGTGTTTACTTACTACTATTTCAATATTAAGTCCTTCGGGACGCTGTCAGACGAACCGACGGACGAGGAGCTTGCCGCCGCCGACGGCGAGGTGCGCGCGCTCGCGGACGAGCTGCTTACCGCGATTCTGGGCGGTACGGAGCTTCCGGAATTGCCCGAGCTTCCGGAAGAACCGGCTGAAGCCGGCGACGAAACCGCCGCTCCCGAAGACGACGGCGGCATTGACGGCGACGCCGATACGGAAACTCCCGCCGCGGACGACGACGCGGATGACGACGCGGAAACCCCGGTCGCGGACACCGTTCCGGACGGCGACACCGAAGCCCCGGTCGCGGACACGGACGATACCGGCGAACCGGACGGAGACACGCCGGACGACGGCGCGGACGAACCGTCCGAACCGGACGACGACGGCGAAGCGGACAGTACGGACGAGCCGAAGTACGACTACGCCGCGCTGTTCGACGGAACGCCGTTCGCCTCGCTCGGCGCGGCGGCGCAGACCGAGCGCGTCAAGGCGGCGGCGTACTACTACGACACATATTATGACGTCACGTTCAGCGAGAGCGACAGCATATCCTCGCTCGCGAACCTCAAAGACTACAACGAGCCGCTGTACAGCTTCCTGGTCGCGGCGAAAAGCGGGGACGTCCCCGCCGTGCTTCCGGCGAGCGAGGACGAATACCCCGCGAGCTATGACCTCGCGTTATTCATCGCGCGCGACGGCAACGACTATAAGAACGTCTCGTTCCGCTACGCGAAGTTTGTGCCGGTTGTGCCCGCCGAGTCGGACTTCCTGAACGAGGACGGCACGCCCGACGCCGAGGCGTACGAGGCGGCGGTCGCCGTGGCTCCGGCAAATGCGCTCGCGATTGCCGACAGGTTTTACTACGAGTGGGACAAATCCGACGAATGGCTCGCCAACCTGACACAGCAGTACAGCGAAAACATTCCGAACACCGAAGATCCGTATCAGACGGACGCGACGGTGAGCGGTTCCGCGACCGAGCGGTTCACGAAGACGGACAAGTCGTACGGCGACGAGGTCACGGCGTGGCTCTGGGACTCCGCGCGGGTTGACGGCGACGAAAAGCTATTCAAACTTGAGGACGGAACGTCGTACGTCGTGCGCTTCACCGGTTACAGCGAGCAGACGTACCGCGTCTATCTCGCGGAGGAGAAGCTCCGCGCCGCCGATTTCGAGGCGTGGCAGACGGCGATTACCGAGAACGCTACGGTCAAAACGAAGTGGGGAGTCCGCTTCGCCGGAATTTAAGAGCAAATAAAACAACGACGCCGGGCATATGCCCGGCGTCGTTGTTTGTGCGGTATCTCCGCGCGCTGTATACCGATGTCCGGCGATTCGGCAAGCCGTGTCCGCAGACGGCGTTTTGCCGAAACTTCAGCGGCGGGAGGCTCCGCCGCCCGAGCGGATAATACCGACCGCGGAAAACACCGCGAACGCCGCGGCGTTCGCGAGTACGACGCTCGCACCGGCGGGCGCGTTCGCGAGTACCGAGACCGAGACTCCGGCGGCGAAGCAGACGACGCTGACCGCCGCGCTGCAAACCGTAACGCTGCTGAACTTCTTGCACACGCGCATCGACGTGAGCGGCGGAAAGATAATCAGGCTCGAAATCAGCATCGCGCCAATCATACGCATTCCGAGGACGATTGTGACGGCGGTAAGAATCGCGAGCAGCATATTGTACAGTCCGGCGCGCACGCCGGTCGCGCGGGCGAAGTTTTCGTCGAACGTCACGGCGAATATTTTGTTGTAGCACAGCACGAACAGCAGGAGCACCACGCCCGCGAGTACGACGGAGAGCCGCACGTCGGAGCCGGAGAGCGCAAGTATGCTGCCGAATAAATAGTTGTTGATGTCGGTGTTTACGCCCTTGACGACCGAGATTACGAACACGCCGACCGCGAGCGCGGTCGTCGCGATGAGCGCGATTGCGGAGTCGCCGCGAAGTCTGCTCGTTTCGCTTATTCGCAGCAGCAGGAACGCGGCGGCAATCACCACCGGAATCGCGACGGCGAGCGGAGCCGTGTGCGTCACGGCGGCGACCGCGAGCGCGCCGAAGCCGACGTGGGACAGTCCGTCGCCGATCATCGAATAACGTTTCAGTACGAGACTCACGCCGAGCAGAGCCGCGCACAGCGACACGAGCAGCCCGACGACAAGCGCGCGTGCCATAAACGCGTACGAAAACAGGTGCAGAAGCTCAGA
>JAITNK010000114.1 GCA_031290515.1 Oscillospiraceae bacterium | reverse complement strand
GGGTTTCGCTCGCTTCGGCGAGCGGGACGCATTTCGCCTTGGGCGGGAATCACCGTCTGCGGACGGTGAGGAGCAAAGAGGGGGCGGCTCAAACGCCGCTCGCCCCCTCTCTGCACTCTCCCCTTGGCTAAGGGGAACGGAAGCCGCGCTCACGCTGTTCGCGCAGGGTCGTTGCGGCGGGTCGCCGCACACTGCGGAGCGCAGTTGAAGACTATGAGCGCGCGGCGGTTTCGGCTGTGTGGAGAGCCGTCGCAGACGGCTCCGCCGCGAGTAACGTTCCGTCAGCGAGCTTGCGAGCCGTACGGAACGGCAGCGGCGTTTTTGAGCACTCCGCAGAGTGCGAAAAATATTGAGCGACAGCACGGCTTTGCCGTGCGGAGCGTCTAACAACGGGAGGGCTTGCCCGATCAAGCGGCAAAACGGAACGCTATGCTATTGTAGCACAGCGTTCCGGGCTTGTCAATGTGAAATTGCGTGCCGTTTTGCGCGGCGGGTCAGAACTTGCGTCCGCCGCCGTGACCTCCGCCCCCGCCGGAGCGTCCGCCGCCGCCGGACGGCGAAGCCGCCTGCGGTCTCGCGACGCGCGAAACGCGGCGGTACAGAAACCGCTCGCCGGAATGCGTAACATTCAGGCTGCCCTGCCGGATATACTCCGCCGCGCGCCCGCTGAGTTTCACGGTCTTCATCTTCGACCACATAACGCCGACGGTGATTCCCGCGGCGAGCAGTCCGAGCCCGAACGAAACCGCGATAATCTGCGGCGTGTAGTTCTCCGGGGGGTAATCGGTACTCGGCGCGGGGTTTGCAAAGCCGCTTTCCGTCCCGCGAACGAACGTCTGCGCGGCGGCGTACCAGTTTTCGCTTCGCAGGTCGGACATCATACCGTCGAGAACATCGTCGATTCGCGGCAGCGTGAGTGCGTATCGCGCGTCGCCGTAAGCGTAGACGTACACGTCGCGGTTGCCGGCTCCGCCGCCGGTCGAGACGAGCAGCAGCGCGCCGCTCCTCGTCTCGCCGTAGCCGTAGCCGTTGGCGTCATAATAGCTTGCGGCGTAGTCCTCCGCCGTGTAGCCCCCGAGCGACCGCACGGTCAGAATAATAAGCTCGCAGCCGTATTCCGCCGCAACGTCTGACATTTCGGATGCGAGCTTCCGCTCCTCCGCTTCCGTGAAAAGCTCCGCCTCGTCGGCGACGAGACCGGTTCCGGAACCGCTCGCGCTCGCGGCAAGCGGAACCGTCGGCATAAGCAGTATGGCGGCGATAACCGCAAAAATTCTTTTCATATTATTCACCCGATTACGCCGAAGTGCCGCAGCAGCAGTCCGAGTCCCGAAGCGGCGGCTCCGATTCCGGCGAAAAGTCCGAACAGCCACGCGCAGAACGCGCCCTTGTCAACCGGCAGGTTGCCGACGAACTTGCCCGACTGTCCGTTCATCGCGAAGATGAACCGCCTGCCGCGCCAGGTCGTGTTCAGTATCCAGACCGGCAGCAGCGCGTAGCTCACCGTGCCGTTACGCAGGTTTATCGTCGAAAATTCAGTCGTCACCGACGCGTAGCCGTGTACGGTGCCGCGAAAAACGTCCTCCGTGCTGCGGCGTATGCGCTCGTTGACGTGCGCGGACGCGGTTTCGGAGTCCACGTCGTACTTGTCCGCGAGATAGCCCGCGAGATACGCCGTACGGAAGTCGGTCAGCTTCGAGTAGTCGAACGGCTCTATGGAGTCCATAAGGTCGTTAGGCATCTTCTCGCTGCCGTCCGCGGGGACGCGGTCAAACGCGAGGCTTCCCGCCCGCGACACGCGGTAGGTCGAAGTCTCGGTGTAGGAAAATCTGCTGTCGCTCCAGTGGCGGACGCGCGTCGCGCGGTAGCGTATGTTCGCGTCCGCATCCGCGGAGTACAGCCAGAACGGAACGTACAGCCCGCGTATCTCGTCAACGTGATTCTCGCGGCGGAACACTTTCGGCAGAAGCTTTTTGCCGTTCAGGTGCTTCGCGAACGCGTCTTTCGCCGCCTCGCGGTCGAATTTGAACGGAATCACCCAGTCGGGACGAAGCCCGCCCTCAAACTGCTTCTTCATAATAACCGGGTTGTCGCAGTAGGGGCAGCTCGTCGCGGCGGTCGTCGCGTCCGTGATTATTTCGCCGCCGCACATTTCGCAGACGTACTGCGACACGCCGCCGCTCTCCGCGTCGCCCCAGCGTTCGCCGCGAGTCTCCCAGCCGAGACTGTCGTCCGCGGTTTCGAGGTCGCGCTCATACTCGCGGAGCGACTCGACGTCGATTTCCGTGTCGCAATGCGGACATTTCATAGTCTGCGTGCCGCTGTCGAACATAATCGCGCCGTCGCAGTTCGGGCACTTATAGTTAAGCAGTTCGCTCATTGCCGTTATGCTCCTTTTACCGCTCCGCACGGCAAAGCCGTGCTGTCGCTTGATTAGCCGCTCGGTCGGCGAAGCCCTCCCTGCGCTCAACATTTTTCGCCGCGTAGCGGCTCAAAAACGCCGCTGCCGTTCCGTACGGCTCAAACATCGCTTGCGCTTGTTTTCGCTGACGGAACGTTACTCGCGGCGGAGCCGTCTGCGACGGCTCTTCACGTTGTTAACCGCTCGGTCGGGCGAAGCCCTCCCTGCGCTCAACATTTTTCGCCGCTTGCGAGCGGCGGGAACGCCTCGGGGGAACCACAGGGGGAGAACCCCCTATGGCTCCCCCGGACCCCCTCTGACCCCCGAGAACGATAATGGCGTTCGCTCCGCTCACTTTCGGTCGTCGCGGTGTGTCGCCGCACACTGCGCCGCGCGGTTGAAGACTATGAGCCCACGGCAGTTTGATGGGACGGCATTTCGGCGCAGGCGCGTCTCACGGAAGCGGCGTTGTGCCGAAACATTGA
>JAITNK010000108.1 GCA_031290515.1 Oscillospiraceae bacterium | reverse complement strand
GACACCGCGACGGTGACGGTCACGCGGCAGTACAACGCGACGGTCACGAAAGGCGTACTCGACGTGGACGACACAACGGACGGTGCTGGCGGCACTTACAAGGTCGGACCCGTGTCCCTCGGCGACGGAAAAACCGCGTACTACGAGGCGAAGATTACGAACGCCAACGGTTCCGAACCGATTACCGTGACGACGTTCGCCGACAAGCTCCCGCCGCAGCAGACGCTGGTTCCGGGCAGTTTGAAAATCAACGGTGCTACGACCGGATTCGCCGTGACTTCCACCGCATTGGCGGGCGAGACTTTCTACGTTGTGCTCGACCCCACGATTGAAGTCACTGCAACCAACGCGCTCACAGTCACCTACAGCGCGACGGTCAGTGAAGACGCGGCGAAAAACACGCAAGATTCGCCCGGCGTGTACCGCTCCGAGACGAACACCGCGGCGTTCTATACGACGCAGACGCTGAACGCGGGTACGGAGGGCGTTCACGACGCGGACGACTGGGACGGCGATGCTAATACGACGGAGTATCGCTATGAGGCGAAAGCGTACGTCAAGTACGACAAGGACCTCGTCAAGCCCGGAATCACGAAAACGGCGTTTGTGGTAAAGTCAGACGGCGCGTGGGTAACTCCCTCCGGCGCGCTTGACGCGGGTACGATAATCGGCTGGACAATCACGGTCAAGAACCACGGCGCGGTAGACATCGTGAACCCCGTGCTGATTGACATTCTGCCGGCTGCCGCCAAAGACAAGTACAGAAACGACCTCGACTACACAGTCACAGGCACGGAAGCGACAGCACCGAAGACAGACGTCTACGACTCGGTTACGAATACGCTGCGGATACCGATTACCGGTACGCTCGCGACGGGTCAGTCGATGACGTTCAAGTTCACGACGGACACGAGCGCGCTGGGACAGTATCAGAACAACGCATACTTCATAACGCACGAGAAGTTCCTGGAGTCCGGCGGAGGCACGAAAGTGACTTCAGGGGACGCGTTCACAGCCGCCGGAGAGAACCCTTCCGGAACAAGCTATACCGCGAACAGTAACGGCGTTACAGCCGACGCGAGCCTGCCCATCCTCGGAACACTCGGCGCGCAGGGCTCGAAAACCGTAACCGCCAACTACCCGTCCCCCCCGACTCCCGCGTCGGCGACCGGCGGTATGGTTCCGGACTTCATAACCGTCAAACCGGGTAAAATAGTGACATACACGCTTTCCGTCAAGAACACCGGAAATAAAGATTACGCCGCGCTTACGTTCATCGACCTGCTGCCGTACGCGGGGGACCATTTCGTTGACAGCACCGGCGCGCGCGGCACTAAAATGAATATGACGCTGATAAGCGTGGACCCGAGCAACAGCAAAACGGCAGCATACAGCACCAGGGAGGGTCCGTTCCGCAGCAGCGCCAGCGACTACGGTGAGTACTACAACCCGACATCGATATGGTCCGCCTCACTCGCGGACGCGAAGAGCTTCCGCGTCGAGTTCGGCGCGGTCTCCAAAGGCGAAACGCGCACCGTCACCGTGACGATGCAGGTACCCTGGGATTACAACCCGGCAGCGGACGAAGCCTGGAACTCTTTCGCGTACTATGTCCGCGACACAGGCGGTCTCGCCGCCGTACTCGAGCCGGATAAGGTCGGCGTAAAGGTCGAGGACCCGTACACCGGCGAGCTGATAATCGAGAAGCACATCAAGGCGGACCCGGGTACGCAGACGTTCGAGTTTACCGTTACCGGACCCGATTCCTACAGCGAAACCGTAACCGTAGGCGGCAGCGGTAACTGGGAACTGATTGACGGGTTCTACACCGCGACGAAGACGCTCACAGATCTCGCGCAAGGCGACTACACCGTCAAAGAGACGACGACCGGGTACAACGCGACGTATGACGTAAGCAACGCGACCGCCGTGTCGAACAGCCAGACTGACGGTATAGTCGTTCCGGTCAAGAGTACAAATCACGCAGAGAACTCTGACGGAGGAATCGGAGCCGTGACGGTGACGGTCACGAACGTCAAACAGACGACGCCGCCGGACGTAAAGCCGAGTCCGTCTCCCGACACCTCTCCCTCGCCGGACACAAGCCCGTCTCCGGACACAAGCCCCTCCCCGGATACGAGTCCCACTCCCGAGCCGTCAACCCCGCCGGACGCCTCTCCCTCGCCGGACGTAACGCCGACGGCGACCCCGACCCCGGGCGAACCGACTCCCACACCTCCCGGAGTGATAATCGTACCCGGCGAGCCTGACGTTCCGCCGCCTCCCGCGGTCGCCGGCGACACGCTTGTCCCGGGCGACGACGACGGCGTCTGGATTGAATTCGGCGACGACGGCACGCCGCAGGGCGAGTGGCACTATGACGAAGACGACAAAGTGTGGATTTTCGACCCGTACACTCCGCTCGCTCCCCCGACCGGCGACGCTTCGTCCGCGCTGTGGATTCTGCTCGCGGCTTCGTCCGCCGCGGTCGGCGCGGTAACGGTGTTCCGCCGCAGGAAATCAGCGGTAAAGCCCCGCGGTTAAGCGGTAAGCATATAAAACAGCAACTCCCCCGATAACTCGGGGGAGTTGCTGTTTTTTCCGCGTCAGTGCGTACAGAGCACAGGGCGCGTTCGCCCGACTAAGCGGTCCGCGCCCTCAGGCGCGTTCCCCGTGCGAGCAGCGCGAGCACAGAGCGCGGGAGGGCTTCGCCCGACTAAGCGGATAACTGATAATCTACTTGTTGTAGTTCACGCGCGACTGCCTGTACAGTTCGTCGCGGAACGCGGGGTTCGAGCCGGCGACGTTGTAGTTGAAAAGCGACGGCTTATTCTTTTGGCAGTAGTTGTCGGCGTAGGCTTTTGCGGCGGCGGCGGCGTCCGCGTCGGACGCGTCCTCGGGCAGCGCGTCGGGGATAACGCCGATGAGAATCTTGTCGCCGTACAGACGGTACTCTTCCTGCGTGTCGTTCATCGGCTGTCCGCTCCAGGAGTCCCAGCCGCCCTTGATGAAGTTCGGAACCTGCTTGATTTCCTGTCCGCAGGAGTGCAGGTCGCACCATTTGCCGCGGGAGTGCAGGTAGTCGGTGACGCGGCGCATCGCCGGAACGATAATCTCTTCGCCGATTGCGGGTGAGAAGAAGCAGGACTTCTGCCCGCCCCAGTCGTCGTGAATGCAGAAACCGTCGATGTCCGGGAAGTAGTCTATGTATTTGCCGAGAATTTTGATGTACTGGTCGGACAGCGCGTTGAAGATTTCCTTGACCGCGTCCTGCTGGTCCTCGTCAACGAGCGCGTACGCCGCGGCTTCAAAGTCCATCCACGAAATCAGCCGCTCGAACCATCCTGTCAGGAACCACGCCTGAACGAACTTGTCGGTCTTGAGGAACGTCTCGTTTTTCTTGGCGCAGCCCTCCCAGTCCCAGGTCTCTATGTCCGGGAATTTGATTACTTTCTTCCAGTCGTTCGCGTCTCCGAGAACCGGCTTGCCCGGGCGAACCATCGCTCCGCCGACCTGCTGGACGTACTCCCACTCGATGCCGAACATATCGGGGTTGACCTGTTTGTCCTGCGCGGGAGGGAATCCGCTTCCGTCAAAGACGAATCCGCGGGCGACGTTGTCCGGACATACCGAGGGCGCGAACATCTGCATCTCGGACATACCCATAATCTGCCAGACCGGCTCGCGCCTGTAGAGCGCGACGTACGCTTCTTTCGGAGTCACCGGGTACTTGTAGGTCTTGGTCGGCGGTCCGAAAAAGCTCGGCGAGGAGGTAGCCTCGTCTATTTCTTTTTGGTCGAAGGGAATGCTCATCTTGAATGCCTCCTGTTTAGTATTTTTGTATGAAACGATTATAACATTAACACTTTTTGTTGTCAACAATTTTAATTTCCGCGCGCCGGAAATGAATTCCGGCTGCGGCGCAGACTTCGCGCCCCGGCTCCCGCTTCCGTTCTTGCGTTTCGTCCGCGACTGTGCTATAATTCGCGTATGGAATTTCTGAACACGCCCGCGCTCGTACTGCGGAGCGCGCCTTACCGCGAGTCGTCGCGGATGCTTACGGTGCTGACGGCGGAGTACGGCAGACTGTCCGTCGCGGCGCACAGCACCTCGTCGAAAAAAAACTCTTTCGCCGCGGCGTCCGAGCCTCTCGTGTTCTCGGACTTCACGCTGGAGCGGCGCGGCGAGCGGTACACGCTCCGCGAAGCGCAGATAACGGAGCAGTTCCGCGGACTTACGGAGAGCCTGGAATCTTTCTCGCTCGGCTGTTACATCGCGGAGCTTTGCGAGAACGTCGCGGACGCGGACACGGCTCAGCCGGAGCTGCTTTCGCTCGCGCTTAACGCGCTGTTCGCGCTTGCGGAGGGAAAGCGTCCGCGCGCGCTCGTAAAGGCGGCGACCGAGCTGCGCCTTATGTGCATCGCGGGGTACGAGCCGCCGCCCGGAAACACGCTCGGCGACGCTCCGCTTGACGGCGACGCGGCGAGCGCGGCGCGGTTCGTCGTCACCTGCGAACTTCGGCGGCTGTACTCGTTCAAGCTCGAAAACACGCGCGCGTTCGCCGCCGCCTGCGAGAGCTACGTCACCTCGCAGCTTGAGCGCGGATTCAAAACTTTGGACTACTACAAGCTGACAGAGACGCCGGAACGTTAGGCGCGCTTTTCCGGCAACGCTGCCCGCAGACGGCGTTTTGCCAAAACTTTTGCGACGGAGGGCTTTGCCCGTGGGAGCGAATGAATGACACTATTTGAAAAATCGGCCGCGACGCTTGAGCTTCCCGCCGTACTGCGTATGCTGTCGGACGAAGCCGCGGGCGAGCTTGCGAAAGCGAACGCGCTTAATCTTCAGCCCGCGACCGATATTGCCGAGGCGCGGTACCTGCTTGAAGAGACGACGGCGGCGCGCACCGCTTCGGCTGTGCGCGGAAGTCCGGAGTTCTCCGGCGTGCGCGACTTGCGCGCGTCCGTGCGCCGCGCGGACATCGGCGGCACTTTGAACCCGACGGAACTGCTCGGGGTAGCGTCCGTGCTTCGCGCGGCGGAGGGCGCGATCGCCTACGCGAACTCCGACCGCAGCGAGCGCACCGTACTCGACGATTTGTTTTACGCGCTCCGGTCGAACCGGTTTCTGGAGTCGAAAATCTCCGGCGCGATAATAAGCGCGGAGGAAATCGCGGATTCGGCAAGCCCCGCGCTTTCGGACATACGCCGCAAAATGCGCGTCGCGGGCGACAAAATCCGCACGCAGCTTCAGAAAATAATCTCTTCGACGACATATCAGAAAGCGTTGCAGGAACCGATTATCACGATGCGGAACGACCGTTACGTCGTCCCGGTGAAAGCCGACCACAAGTCGAGCGTACCGGGACTTGTGCACGACATTTCCGGCTCCGGTTCGACGCTGTTTATCGAGCCGATGAGCGTCGTGCAGACGAACAACGAAATCCGCGAGCTGCTCGCCGCGGAAAAAACGGAAACGGACCGTATTCTCGCGGAGCTTTCCGCCGACGTCGCGGCGCACGGCGAAGACTTAATCTCCGACTTTGAGACTCTGACGAAACTCGACCTCATATTCGCGAAAGCAAAGCTGTCCTCAAAAATGAACGCGCACCCGCCGGAGCTTGAGGAAAACGGGCAGATACACCTGCGCCGTTGCCGCCACCCGCTGCTCGACCGCGCGGCGACCGTTCCGGTTGACCTTGTTCTCGGCGCGGCGTTCGACACGCTCGTCATAACCGGTCCGAACACGGGCGGCAAAACCGTCGCGCTTAAAACGCTCGGGCTTTTCTGCGCGATGGCGCAGTGCGGACTGCACATTCCGGCGGAGTACGACTCGCGGCTTCCGGTGTTTGAGCGCATACTCGCGGACATAGGCGGCGAGCAGAGCATAGAGCAGTCGCTGTCCACGTTTTCGTCGCATATGACGAACATCGTAAAAATCCTCGCGGAGCTTAACGAAGGCGGCAGAATGTTACTGCTGTTCGACGAACTGGGCGCGGGCACCGACCCGGTCGAGGGCGCGGCTCTCGCCGTCGCAATCATCGAGTACGCGAGAGCGCGCGGCGCGCTCGTCGCCGCGACGACGCACTATTCGGAGCTTAAAACCTACGCGCTGACTCGGGCGGGCGTTGAAAACGCGTCCTGCGAGTTCGACGTGGAGACGCTGAAACCGACTTACAAGCTGCTTATCGGCGTTCCCGGCAAGTCGAACGCGTTCGCCATATCGAAGCGGCTCGGTCTGCCTCAGAGCGTTATCGACGCGGCGAACGAGCGCGTCGGAACCGAGAACCGCGCGTTTGAGGACGCTGTTGCGAAGCTCGAATCGGCGCGGCGCGACGCGGAGAACGACCGCGACGAAGCATACCGTCTGCGCGAAGCCGCGCAGCGCGATTCGCGCATCGCGGAAAAGTACCGCTCCGAGCTTGAGCGAGAGCGGGAGAAAGCCGCGGTCACGGCGAAGCGCGACGCGACGCGGCTCATAGAATCGACCCGCGGCGAACTCGACGCGGTATTCGAGGAGCTGAACGAGCTTCGCAGGCTCGCCGAGGACGAGAATAACTTCCGTCGGCTTAACGAGGCGCGCGCCGCGATTTACGGACGGCTCAACGACACGGACGCCGCGCTCCATATGTCGGCGGAGACGGCGGAACGCCCCGAACCCGACGCGCCGAACCGCCCGGTCGCCGCGGGCGACCGCGTGAAGCTGCTCAAATACGACACAGAGGCGGACGTAATATCCGTGTCGGGCAATAATTTGCAGCTGCAAGCCGGCGCGATGAAGCTCTCGGCGAAGCTCGGCGAGGTCAGACTAATCGAGCGGAAAAAGTCTAAAAAGCCCGCCGTCACGGTGTCGCTCCCGATGACGGAAGCGTCGGTCGCGCGCGAAATCGACGTTCGCGGACAGACGGCGGACGACGCTTTGCCGGTCGTCGAGCGGTACATTGACGCCGCGCGCCGCGCAAAGCTCGAAACCGTCACGGTAATCCACGGCAAAGGGACCGGCGCGCTCCGCGCCGCGGTTCACGAGATGCTCCGCCGCGACGCGAACGTCAAGTCGTTCCGGCTCGGACGCTTCGGCGAGGGCGAAATCGGCGTTACCGTCGTGGAGCTGAAGTAACGTATTCCGCGCATTAAAAGCGGTGTGAACGAACGTATAATGCGTCCGCAGACATTTCCCCGCGCGGGCTTGCGGGCACGGCGCGGCGGGAGGGCTTTGCCCGACCGCGCGGTATAGATAACGGGAGGTATATTTATGATTCTTGTACTTGGCGGAGCCGCCGCCGGAAAACTGAGCTACGTCAAATCGCTCGGCTATACGGACGCGGACGTTGCGGACGGCGAGCTTGACTCGAAGCCTGTGCTGTACAACCTGCAAAAGATTGTGTTTGCAAACCCCGGTGCGGCGGACGGTCTCGCCGGACTGCTGTCCGCAAAAGCGGTCGTCATCTGTGACGAGGTCGGCTCCGGAGTAATCCCGGTTTCCCGCGGCGAACGGCTGTACCGCGAAGCCGTCGGCAGACTGTGCATACGTCTCGCCGAGCGCGCGGAGCGCGTGGTGCGCGTCGTCGCGGGAATCCCGGCGGTGATTAAAGAAACTTCAAATTAAGAATTGCCGGAAGCGTCGGCGCACTCTGCCGGACGCGGCGGCAAATAACGACACAAAAATATTGAAACCCGCCGCGCCGCGTGCTACAATATCCGGGACGGCTGTCAGCGGGCGTCATTCCGGCAAAGGTGTGCAACCGCACTCCGCTTTGCCGAAACTTTGAGCGACAGAGGGCTTCGCCGACCGAGCGATAAATTGTGAGAGCGCGGGAGGCTTCGCCGACTAAGCGGTTAATGGTGATGAATTTGACATTTAACGACTACCTCGCGGGGCTTCGCGGAAAACGGGTCGCCGCGCTCGGCTTCGGAATATCCAACCGTCCGCTCGTCTCGCTGCTGCTCGGCGCGGGCGCGGAGGTCACGGTGCGCGACAAGGCTCCGCGCGAGTCGCTCGGCGGCGCGGCGGCGGAGTATGAGGCGCGCGGCGCGCGGTTTGTCTGCGGCGCGGACTACCTCGCGGGGCTTGACGACGACGTGATATTCAGAAGCCCCGGGATTATGCCGCATACTCCGGAGCTTGCCGCGGCGGTCGCCCGCGGAGCCGCGCTTACGGGTGAAACGGAAGCGTTTTTCGAGACCGCGCCCTGCCGGATTATCGCGGTCACGGGTTCGGACGGCAAAACGACGACCGCGACGCTTATCGCCGAAATGCTCAAACGCGCGGGCAAAACCGTGTGGCTCGGCGGAAACCTCGGAACTCCGCTGCTGCAATACGTTCCGGAGATGACCGCGGACGACGTCGCCGTCGTCGAGCTGTCGTCGTTTCAGCTTATGACGATGACGAAAAGCCCGGCGGTAGCCGTCGTCACGAACTGCGCGCCGAATCACCTCGATTTGCACCGCGACCTCGAGGAGTACTACGCCGCCAAGACGAATATCTTCCGCTTTCAGACCGCCGGAGACCGCGCCGTGCTGAACCTCGACAACGCGGTGACGCGCGGATTCGCGGACGGTGCGCCCGGCGCGGTCACGTTTTTCTCGCGGCGCGCCGAACCTGCCGGCGGGGTCTTCGTCCGCGGCGGAGTGATATACGACGGAGACGAAGCCGTGCTCGACACGGCGGAAATCCGCGTACCCGGCGCGTTCAACGTCGAAAACTTCTGCGCCGCAATCGCCGCCGTGCGCGGACTCGCGGACAAATCGGCGGTACTTATGGCGGCGCGGAGCTTCACCGGAGTAGCCCACCGCATAGAGCTTGTGCGGGAGCTGCGCGGCGTAAAGTACTACAACCACTCGATTGCGTCAAGCCCCGCGCGGACGGCAGTCGGGCTTGAGACGTTCCCGGACAGGGTGATACTCATCGCGGGCGGCAAGGACAAGGGTATTCCGTACGGCGACCTCGGCGCGCCGGTCGTGAAACACGTCAAAAAGCTTGTGCTAACCGGAATGACCGCGGATAAAATCCGCGCGGCGGTCGAATCCTGTCCGGATTACCGCGGCGAACCGGAGATTTTTACGGTGCCGGAGTTCGAGAAAGCCGTCGCGGCGGCTCACGCGCTCGCGCGTCCGGGCGACACGGTGCTGCTGTCCCCCGCGAGCACTTCGTTCGACCGCTTCAAAAACTTCGAGGAGCGCGGCGACTATTTCCGAAAGCTCGTTGAGGAGCTTGAATAAATCGCAGACGCGTTCCCCGTGCGAGCGGCGCGAGCACAGAGCGAGGAAGGCTCTGCCGACCGGGCGGCCGATAATCACAAAGGAGATGCATACAAGTTGAACACTCACACACTCGAGCTTTTGCAAAAGCTCTCGGCAGCCGACGCGCCGTCGGGAGCCGAAACGCCCGCCGCGTCGCTCTGTGCGTACTTACTGCGTCCGCTGACGGACGAGGTGCGCTTCGACGCGCTCGGCAACGTCATCGCGGAAAAGCGTTGCGGGAAGCGGGGCGCAAAGCGCGTTCTGCTCGACGCGCACATCGACGAGGTCGGTTTCATCGTCACCGGCAGGGACGGCGACTTTCTGCGCTTCGACAAAGTCGGCGGCATAGACCAGCGATTACTTCCTGCCTCAACCGTAAAAATTCTCACAGAACCACCTGTTTATGGTGTTATAGACGTACTTCCTCCGCACGTTCTGAAAGCCGGGGACAGTGACAAGTCGCAGAAAATCGACGAGCTGCGAATCGACGCGGGCGGAGCGGACGTTGACATAGGCACTCCGGTCGTGTTCGCGTCGGAGAGCTATCAGCCCGGGGACAAGCTGTTCGTCGGTAAGGCGATGGACGACCGCGCGTGTTTTGCGTCGATAATTCTCGCGCTCGAAAAGCTCGCGGACGTGACGCTCGACTGCGACGTTATCGTCGCGGGCGCGGTTCAGGAGGAAGTCGGCACGCGCGGCGCGTACGCGGCGGCTTACGCCGCCGACGCGGACTTCGCGCTCGTCTGCGACGTGGGTTTCGCGGAGCAGCCGGACGTAACCAAGCCGGAGGTCACGGCGAAAACCGGCGGCGGCGCGATAATCAGCTACTGCGCGAACGCCGACCGCGCGCTGACTAAGCGCATCATAGCCGCCGCGAACGAGAAAAACATTGCGCTGCAAGTATTTGCGGAGGGCGGCGGCGATTCCGGCACGGATGCGCGCGCCGTTCAGATTTCGCGCCGCGGAGTCAAAACCGCGATACTCGGCGTTCCGCTGCGCTATATGCACACGCCGAGCGAGACGGTGGACGCGCGCGACGTCGAAACGCTCGCGGAGCTGATTGCCGAAGTCCTGAAAGGGGGCGTATTCAATGTTTGAACTGCTGCGGGAGCTGTGCGCTCTGCCCGGCGTGACCGGGGACGAGGGCGCGGTGCGGGACGCGATAACCGCTATGGTTCAGCCGCACGCCGACGAAGTGACGGTGGACGCGCTCGGAAACCTGACGGTCGTGAAAAAAGGCGCGAAACGCTCGAAAGCGAAGCTGATTTTCGCCGCGCATATGGACGAGGTCGGCGTTATCGTCACGCGGGTGACGGACGACGGCTATCTGAAGTTCGCCGCGCTCGGCGGCATAGACAAGCGCGTCCTGCCCGGAAAGCGCATCTTTTTCGGCGGTACGCAGGGCGTTATCGGACTGAAACCGCCGCACCTCTCGGAGCTGTCGGAGCGCGAAAAACCGATTGACATCAGCGATTTATACATCGACATAGGCGCGGCGGACGCGGACGACGCGAAAAAGCTCGCCGCCGTCGGCGACACCGGCACGTTCGGCGCGGAGTTCCTGACGCTCGGCGAAAACCTCGTGCGCTCCAAAGCAATCGACGACCGGGTCGGCTGCGCCGCGCTCGTCAAACTCATACGGTCGGAACTGCCGCTCGACGCGACGTTCGTGTTCACCGTGCAGGAGGAAGCCGGTACGCGCGGAGCCGCAGTCGCGGCGAACCGGCTCGGAGCCGACATTGCGGTTATCATCGAGGGTACGACGGCGGCAGACCTCGCCGGAGTGTCCGACGCGAAGCGTGTGTGCAAACTCGGCGCGGGAGCCGTCTCGCCGTTTATGGACGGCGGCTCGATATACGACCGCGGGCTGTGGAATCTCGTCCGCGAGACCGCGGCGGCTAATGGTATCGCGTGGCAGACGAAGGAATATATCTCCGGGGGGACGGACGCTTCGGCGTTTCAGAAGTCCGGAACGGGCGCGAAAGTCGTCGGAATCGCCGCGCCGGTGCGCAACCTGCACTCGGCTGCGTGCG
>JAITNK010000081.1 GCA_031290515.1 Oscillospiraceae bacterium | reverse complement strand
ATAGTCGCGACGGCTCCGCTCGGCGCGACGCGGGTAATGTCGCGCGGCACTCCGACGGTGCGTCCCGCGGAGTCGGTGAACATAACGGTATCCGCGAGCTATTTCGGAGCGGCGCAGCCGAAAAGCGCGCCGAGCAGCAGCGCGGCGGCAATAAGCGCGGATAGTGTTCTTCGTATCATTGTACGCCGTCCTTATAGTGAATTACAGACCGGTGCTTCGCCGAATGCGGCAGGCGTGCGGCTTTCCCCGCGCCCTCAGGCACATACCGACGCCGCAAAGCGGTCCGTCACTCTTAATTCTTAATTTGCCCGGCTCCTCCGGGCTGCGCCGGGTGGTACGGCAGGCTGACAAGCTGTTCCGCGCCGCCGACGTTTACCGTACCTACAAACACGTCGATGCCGTACAGCTCGGCGAGCGCGCTCTCCGTCAGCACCGTGCGCGGCGCGCCGTGAACGAGTACCGCGCCGGATTTCAGCGCGAGGACGGAAGTCGAGTAGCCGAGCGCGTGGTTCGGCTCGTGCGTCGAGAATATGACGGTGTAGCCGCGCCCGGCGAGCGCGGCTACACGCTCCATAACCCGGAAGCGGTTGCCGTAGTCAAGGTTCGCCGTCGGCTCGTCCATAACGAGTACGCGCGCGTCCTGTATCAGCGCGCGGGCAAGCAGCGCGAGCTGACGTTCTCCGCCGCTGATTTTGCCGCAACCGCGGTCGCGCAGGTGTTCTATGCCGAGTCCGCGCAGTATTTCCATCGCTTTTTCATAGTGTTCTCCCGAGGGTCCGCGGAACGCCGGAAGTCCGCTCGTAACGCCCATAAGCACCGTGTCAAGCACCGTGTAGTTGAATGCGGGCACAGCCGTCTGCGGGATATAGGCGACCTCACGCGCGGCTTCGGCGCGGCTCATACCGGCAATCGGCTTGCCGCCGACCGTAACCCCGCCGGACTTCGGCGCGAGCAGCCCGAGCAGACAGCGGAACAGCGTGCTTTTGCCCACGCCGTTGGGACCGAGTACAGCAAGGCACTCGCCCTCCCCCGCCTTGAAGCTAACGTCCCTTAAAACCTCGTGCGCACCGTATGAGACGCAGAGCCGGCTTACCTCAATGCTCACGCGCGTCGCCTCCCGACAAAATGAGATAAACGAACACCGGCGCGCCGACGAACGACGTGAGTATGCCAATCGGAATTTCGCTCGTCATAGCGATGCGCGCGATGTTGTCAACGACGATCAGAAATGTCGCGCCCATAAGAGCGGCTGCGGGCAGAATCCGGCGGTAGTCGAAGCCGAACATCATCCGGCAGAAGTGCGGAATCACAAGTCCCACCCAGCCGATCATACCGCTCACCGCGACGGACGCGGCGGTCATAAGCGTCGCGCAGATAATTACAATAAGCCGCAGCCGCCCCGTGTTTATGCCGAGGCTCTTCGCTTCGTCCTCGCCGACGGTAAGCAGATTTATCCGCCAGCGGAGCAGAAACAGCGGCACAAGTCCCGCGGCAATCGGAACCGACACGAACGGCAGATCCCCGAGCTTTATCGAAACAAGCGAACCCATAAGCCAGTATGTAATCGCGGGGAGCTGGTTTTCCGTGTCCGCCATAAGTTTCACGAACGATGTTCCCGCCGCGAAAAGCGAGCTTATCATTATGCCCGCGAGGACGAGCGCGAGCGTTCCGTCGAGCCGGCTCAGGCGGCTCACCAGATAGGCGAGGAACACCGCCAGAAGTCCGGACAGGAACGCCGCGACCGTGATTCCGAAGTAGTTCAGCGAGAGCAGTATCGCGAGTGCCGCGCCGAACCCCGCGCCGGTGGACGCGCCGAGCGTGTCCGGCGAGACCATAGGGTTTCTGAACATACCCTGAAACGCCGCGCCCGCCGTCGCGAGTGCCGCGCCGATGAGAGCCGCCGCCGTTATTCGCGGGAACCGTATGCGGAACACAACGGTGAACTCCGTGTCTCCGGCGGACACGCCGCCGCCGCCGAAAAGCGCGCGCAGCAGTCTAAGCAGATATGCGCCGCTTACCGAGTACCGCCCCAGAAAGAACGACGCGGCGAACGCGGCGAGAAACGCCGCGCCGAGAATTATGAACCGCGTCCGGTACTTTCCGTTAACTTCGCTCATAGAAAGTCACGCGCTTTCTGAAAACAATTACTGTCGGTGCGTAATCCGCATCATTTTAACGTATTATCGCACGCTTACTCTTAGTTTGTCAACACAAAAAGATAGCGCGGATATTTAATTCGCACCGTTTTTGCGCCTAAATGGTAACAAAACAGCAACAAATAATATCAAACAATAACAAAATGAAACTTTTTACTATTGACAAACGGCGTTTCGTCGGATATACTTGCTTAAATTCTATATTGTTTTCAATAACAATAAATATGCAGGAACGTAACGTCCGGGGGGGTGGAAAAATTCAGACCTTGCGTTCCGAAAAACAATCTCGGCAAATCACCGGCAATCACAACAAAACAGAATTGAGGGAGAAAAACAAATGAAAAACCTGCGTAAAAACCTTGGAAACAGAGCGTTGGCAACGCTGCTCGCGTTCGCGCTCGTACTTACGCTCTTCGCGGGGCTCGGCGTGCCGACCGCGACCGCCGCCGCGGAGGGTTACTGGAACGAACAGTCATTCTCCGGCGTGACGGAGAATGACTTCGCCACCGGTGGCGAAGTTTCCACAATTTCTACTGCGCTCGGGCTTGCGTACTTCGCGAGTCTCGTCAACGGCGGCGACACGTTCGCAGGCAAAACCGTAGTCCTCGCCGCGGACGTCGATCTCGGCGCGCACTACTAGGTGCCGATTGGGCAGGACGGCTACGGCGGCGCGTTTTACGGCACGTTCGACGGCGGCGGACACACGGTCGCCAATATGATTATCGGCGGCGACGATTATTCGAGCGGCTCGGGTTCGTACAGCGAGGGAAACGGGCTGTTCGGCACGAACTACGGCACGATAAAAAATGTCGCAGTCAAGAATATTGAAATTACCGGCTATCGCAGAAGCGCGGGTATAGCCGGGTATAACTACGGCACGGTTGCGTTTTGCTCGAGTTCGACAAGCGCAACGGGTCGCATCTATGCGAACGGCGGAGGAAGCGACCGCGGCACCGGCGGTATCGTCGGCACGAACTACGGTCTCGTCAG
>JAITNK010000019.1 GCA_031290515.1 Oscillospiraceae bacterium | reverse complement strand
TTGCGGGGACGACGTCCGCCGCGGATATGATTTTGAACTCGAACACCGTGCAGCGCGACAGAATCGCGTTGTAGACGTAGAAATACGGATTTTCCGTCGTGCTTGCGATAAGCGCGATTTTTCCGTTTTCTATGAACTCAAGCAGCGACTGCTGCTGCTTTTTGTTGAAATACTGAATCTCGTCGAGGTAGAGCAGAACGCCGTTCGGCGCGGCGAGCGTGTCAAGCTCCGCGATGACCGCCTTAACGTCGGCAAGCCCGGCGGTAGTCGCGTTGAGTTTGCGCATAGCGCGTCCGGTACTGCTCGCGATTATGTTCGCGACCGTCGTCTTGCCGGTGCCGGACGGACCGTAGAATATCATATTCGGGACGTTTCCGCCGTCGATAATTCTGCGGAGCAGTCCGTCCGCGCCGAGAATGTGCGTCTGACCCACGACCTCGGCTAAGGTCGCGGGTCTAAGCTCGTCCGCAAGCGGTCGGTACATCATTAACCTCTCTGTCGGGCAAAGCCCGCCGTCGTTCAAATTCCGGAAAAACGGCGGACGTTACACGCCTTTGCCGAAATACCTATCCCCGGCTGCCGTCACAGAAACGCCCGCGTGGCGGCTATTCGTAAATCGGGTGCTTCGCGATGAGTTCGTTCACCGTACTGCGGATTTTGCCGGCGTTTTTGTCAATATCCGTCGCGGCGAGATAGATGCACTCCGCCGTAACGTCCATATCGGCTTCGGTGAACCCGCGCGACGTGACCGCGGGGCTTCCGAGCCGGATACCGGACGTTTGCGTCGCGGGCTGAGGGTCGTTCGGAATCTTGTTCTTGTTCACGGTAATGTACACCGTGTCGAGCCGCTGCTCCATCTCGCGCCCGGTAACGCCGAACTTGCGGAGGTCCGCGAGGCAGAGGTGGTTGTCCGTGCCGCCGGAAACGAGGTCAAAGCCGCGGGAGAGCAGTCCCTGAGCGAGAGCCTGCGCGTTTTTGCGAATCTGCTTCTGGTATTCTTTGAACTCCGGCTTCAGAGCTTCGCCGAACGCGATTGCCTTCGCCGCGATTATGTGCATAAGCGGTCCCCCCTGCGAGCCGGGGAACACCGAGCTGTTGATTTTCTTCGCGAGCGTCTCGTCGTTCGCCATAATGACGCCGCCGCGCGGTCCGCGCATAGTCTTGTGCGTCGTCGTCGTCGTGACGTGGGCATACGGTACCGGCGACGGATGCTCGCCCGCGGCGACGAGTCCCGCGATGTGCGCCATATCGACGAACAGGAACGCTCCGGCTTCGTCCGCGATTTTGCGGAAACGCTCAAAATCTATTATCCGCGGGTACGCCGACGAACCCGCGATTATCATCTTCGGCTTGCACTCGAGCGCGATACGCCGCACCTCGCCGTAGTCGATGAGGTTTGTGTCCGCGGTAACGCCGTAGGAGACGATATTATAATATTTGCCGGAGAAGTTCGCCGCCGAGCCGTGAGTCAGATGACCGCCGTGGTCGAGGTTCATACCGAGTACGGTGTCGCCCGGATTCACGAGCGTCATATACGCGGCGTAGTTCGCGGACGCGCCGGAGTGCGGCTGCACGTTGACGTATTTCGCGCCGAAAATTTTCTTCAGCCGCTCGGCTGCGAGCGTTTCGACGACGTCCACGTCCTCGCAGCCGCCGTAGTAGCGGTGTCCGGGAAGCCCCTCGGCATACTTGTTCGTGAGTACGGTTCCCGCGGCGGCGAGTACGGCGGGCGAGACGAGGTTTTCCGACGCAATCAGTTCTATGTTGCGCTGCTGGCGGCCGTACTCGAGCTTTATCGCCGAGCCGACCTCCGGGTCGTTTGCCGAAATGAAGTCCATCATTTCTTTGAGCATTATGAAGTTCCTCCGAAAGTAGAAGTAAGATTTTTATATATTCAACTTATTATAAACAACTTTGCGGGATTTTTCAACAAAAACTTTGCGAAGCGTGTTATAATCACATAAGAGGCGTGAAATAAGCCAATTAACCGCCCGGTCGGCGCAGCTTCCCGCGCTCGGAGTTTCGGCAAAACGGCGGGCGGACGCGCATTTGCCGAAATACCTGACCGGGAGCCGCGGTCGCTCAGACGAATCGAAAGTAATACGGAGAATACATAACTATGACGAAGAAACAGCGCGTGAGGGAACTCGTCGCGCGGCTCAAAGACGCGTACCCGGTGCCGGAATGTTCGCTCGGTTACACGTCGCCGCACGAGCTGCTCGTCGCGGCGAGACTTGCCGCGCAGTGCACCGACGAGCGGGTGAACCGCGTCACGCCCGCGCTTTTCGCGAAGTATCCGGAGGTCGGAGCGTTTGCCGCGGCGGACGTCGGCGACGTCGCGGAGCTTGTCCGTTCCTGCGGGTTTTACAACGCGAAAGCGCGGGATATTGTATTCGCCGCGGCGAAGCTCGTCGCGGACTTCGGCGGCGCGGTTCCGGATAATATGGACGACCTGCTGAGCCTGCCGGGAGTCGGGCGCAAAACCGCGAACCTCATACTCGGCGACGTGTTCGGAAAGCCCGCAGTCGTTGTGGACACGCACTGCATACGGCTTTCAAACCGTCTCGGACTCGTTTCGGAGACCGCGCCGGAAAAGATAGAGAACGAGCTTCGGAAGCTCCTGCCGCCGGAGGAGTCTAACGGCTTCTGCCACAGGCTCGTGCTGCACGGCAGGGCGGTGTGCAAGGCGCAGTCGCCGAGATGCAGCCTGTGCTGTCTCGCGGACGTTTGCGAGAGAATCGGGTTTTAGCTGTTTACACGGCGGAGGAATTATGTTACAATATCCGCAGACCGTCTGCGAAGCACTTCGGGTCCGCTCGGGCTGATATACCGCGGGAAAACAAATACGGAGCATATATGCAAAACAAAATCACGCTCGCCGTTATGGCGGCGGGCATAGGAAGCAGGTTCGGCGGGCTCAAGCAAATCGAACCGTTCGGGCTTAACGGAGAACTGCTCGTCGAATACGGGATTTACGACGCGGTCCGCGCCGGGTTTGCCCGCGTCGTATTCATACTGAAGCCCGAAATCGAGCGCGATTTCAGGCGAATCGCGGGCGACAGGCTGTCGTCGCGAATTGAAGTCGCGTACGCGATTCAGCGGCAGGACGATTTGCCGCCGGGTTTCGCGGTACACTCCGGCAGACAGAAGCCGTGGGGTACGGCGCACGCGGTCGCGGCTCTGCGCGGGGTAGTGAACGAGCCGTTCTGCGTCGTCAACGCAGACGATTTTTACGGCGCGGAGTCTTACCGGCTTATGGCGGACTTCCTGAAAACGCAGGGCGGCGGCTCGCCGCTCGCCTGCGCGATGCCCGGGTATCTTATCGACAATACGCTGTCCGAAAACGGTACCGTGACGCGCGGCGTGTGCCAAACCGGCTCCGGGGGAATGCTGACGCGAATCACGGAGCGGTATAAGCTGCGGCGCGGCGCGGACGGCGTTATCCGCGACGAGACTTCCGGCGAGGCGATAGCCGACGGAACCGCGGTGTCTATGAATATGTTCGCGTTTCACCGGACAATTCCCGAGCTTTTGAACTCGCGTTTCGCGGACTGGCTGAGAACGTCGGAAGACACGGTGAACGGCGAGTACCTGCTGCCGACGGAGGTCGGAAAGCTGATGAACGACGGCGTGATTTCGGTGCGAGTCGCGCCGACGACCGCCGCTTGGTACGGCGTTACCTACAAGACGGACGCGGAACCGCTCCGCGCGAAGCTCGCGGAAATGCGGCGCGAGGGGAAGTACCCGGATAAACTCTGGGACTGAGCGGGCCGCGGAGCCGCAAAACAAACTTCATACGGGGCAAGCGGGACGATTCGTCCCGCTTTTCGACGTTTTCCCCGCAAAAACGCTGTAATACTCGCCGGTTTTGCGACGCGCTTCGCGTTATCCCGGGCTTACAATGTACACACTATATTGTGAACGATGCGGGGATATACATAATGCCGGGAAAAATCGGAAGCATATTTACTTTTATTTCGCGGACGCGTTACCGCTCCGGAGAAGCGCGTTTTTTGCTCGCGGCAGAGCTTGGGGTGCGGCTCGCGCTCGGGTTCGCGCTCTCGGGAGCGTCGGTGCTCGGCGGAGTCGCGCCGTTCGCGGCGGGCTTCGTCGCGTCGTCCGGAGGGGGAGCCGCGGGACTCGTCTCGCTCGTCGGAGCGTCGGCTGGGTACCTTATTTTTGCGCCGTTTTCAGCCGCGCTGAAATATATGTCGGTTTGCGCGCTGATAATGACCGCCGCCTGCGTGTTCCGCGAGCTTGACGTTACGCGCTCGGCGTGGTTCCTGCCGCTCGTCGCTTTCGCGGCGACGCTGTTCGCGTCCGCGGTGACTTACTCGTCCGGCGGCTACACGGCGGCGGAGCTGGTGCTCATATCAGCCGACGGCGTACTGTGCGGCGGGTCCGCGTTCTTCTACGCGCTCGCGCTCGCGCCCTGGCGCGGGAGACTGAATTTTCTGCGCGACCAGCAGACGGCGCACACGCTGTCCGTGCTGATACTCGCCGCGACGCTGCTGATTTCGCTCGCGAGGATTAACGTATTCGGGCTGTTCTCGGTCGGTCGCGTACTCGCGTCGCTTTTTGTATTCGCGGCGGCGTACTGCGGCGGCGCGGGTACCGGCTGCGCGGCGGGAGTCGCGCTCGGGCTTGCGATGGACTCCGTGTTCCCGGGCGCGTCGGTGTTCGGCGCGGCGTACGCGCTCTCGGGGCTTGCGGGCGGACTGTTCTCGCGCAAAAGCCGGTTCCTGTTTACCGTGTTCTATGACATAGTGAACGCCGCCGCCGCGGCTATGGCTCTCGGAACCGGAGCGGTTCCCGCGATGCTCTACGAGGCGTTTATCGCGTCGGTGATATTTATGGTGCTGCCCGCGCGGGTTATGAACCGCCTGAACTCGCTGATTCCGGAGCGCGGCACGAGTTTCGGGCTTATCCGCGCGCGCGAATTTACGAAAAACAGGGTGACGCAGGCGAGCCTCGCTTTCCGCGAGCTTTACGGCTCGGTGAAGTACGACGCGGACTCCGCCGCCGGCACAGAAAACCCGTCCGTGATATTCGACCGCGCCGCCGACATATCGTGCCGCCGCTGCCGCCGCGCGCCGGAGTGCTGGCAGTCCGGCTATCAGGATACGGTGGACGCGATGAACCACGTCACCGCAAAGCTCACCGAGTGCGGAAGAATAGAGAAATCGGACATTTCCGCGAGGTTTATCGAAGCGTGTCTCGCGCCGGACGAATATGTCGCGGCAATTAACGCGGAGGCGCGCGCGCTGATTTTCCGCCGCCGGCTCAAAGCGCGGCTCGACGGCAGCCGCGCGATTGCATACCGGCAGTACAGCGAGATGTCCGACATTCTCGAAAACGTCGCGGACGAGCTTGACGGCGGTCTCGGCTTCGAGACGGAACGCGAGAGCAGGCTCCGCCGCTGGCTTCAAAGTCAGGGGGTTTCGGCGGAAGCCGCCGTGTTCCGCGACAGAAGCGGCAGGCTCCGCGCCGAAATAACTGGAGAGCTCGGAATGCTGCGGCGCGACGAAAAGCTCGTGGACAAGCTGTCGGCGGCGGTCGGGGTGCGGCTGTGCGCGGCGGAAAGCCGCGTACTCTCCGGGCATATGGAGCTGCTCGAGGCGGAGCCTTACGCCGCGTCGATCGGCGTCTCGCGTATGAGCAAAAAGGGCGAAAAAATTTCCGGCGACACCGATTCGGTGTTCAAGACGGACGACGGCAAGCTGTTCGTCGTCCTCTCCGACGGTATGGGCAGCAGCGAACCCGCCTCGCGAGTGTCAACCGGCGCGGTGCGTATACTCGAACGCTTTCTGCGCTCCGGGGTCGCGGCGGAGTCCGCCGTGCGTATGCTGAACGACATTCTGCTGCTGCGCAACGACTCGGAGACGGTGAGCGCGACGGTTGACCTTATGGAGGTCAACCTGTTCACCGGCGACGTGTCGATTCTGAAGTACGGAGCCGCGCCGACGTATATCCGGAGCGGCGGCGGCGTGCGGCGTATCCGGGGGTCGAGCTTCGCCGCGGGGCTTACCCAGCCCGGCGACGCGGAGCCTGACCGCTGCAAACTGCGGCTCGCGCCCGGCGACACTGCGTTCGTCGTCACGGACGGCGCGGAGGAGGACGACATTTCGCTGACGGAGCGCATTTCCGCGTTCGCCGCGGACGCGGAGCCGTCCGCTATGACGCGCGAGATAGCCGAAGCCGCGAAGCGCGCGGGCGCGGTTGACGACGTGACCGTCGTCGCCGTGCGGCTGGATTTGCGGCGGTAGCGCGCTGTGTCCGCCGGA
>JAITNK010000148.1 GCA_031290515.1 Oscillospiraceae bacterium | reverse complement strand
AGTCGCCGTACGTACACGGCGTGACCGGCGCGACGTACAGCTCCGACGGTATCCGCGACGCAATCGCCGCTGCGCTCAAAAAAGCGGCGTACGCCGAACCCGCGTACGCCGCAGAGCAGCCGGAGCAGTCCGCCGACTTTTTCGCGATGGACACATATATGCGGCTCACCGCATACGGCGGCGGCGCGGCTGACGGACTCGCGGCGGCGCAGTCGGAAATCCTGCGGCTCGAAAAGCTCCTGTCCGTCACTCTGCCGGACAGCGAAATCTTCCGCGCGAACGGCGGCGAACGCGTCGCCGTATCGGACGAAACTGCCGACCTGCTCTCGGCCGCGCTCGCGCTGTGCAGTCGTACGGACGGCGCGCTCGACATTACGGTTTACCCGGTCGTCAAAGCTTGGGGATTCACGACTTCGAGCTACGCGGTACCGACGGACGCGGAGCTTGCGGAGCTGCTGCCGCTCGTGGACTACGCGGCGGTAACGCTCAGCAACGGCGAATTGCGGCTGCCGCGCGGCGTTCAGCTTGACCTCGGCGCGGTCGCGAAAGGTTACGCGGGCGAGCTTGCGGCGAACATACTGCGCGAAAACGGCGTAACGTCCGCGCTGCTGTCGCTCGGCGGCAATGTTCAGGCGGTCGGCGCGAAGCCGGACGGCGAGCCCTGGCGCGTCGCCGTGCGCGACCCCGAACGACCGGGCGAATACGCGGGCGTGCTTGCCGTAACGGACAAAGCCGTCGTGACCTCCGGCGGCTACGAGCGGTACTTCGTCGGGGACGACGGCGAAACGTACCGGCACATTATGAATCCCGCTACGGGCAAACCCGCGCAGTCCGGACTGCTGTCGGTGACGGTCGTCGCTCGGGGCGGAACGCTCGCGGACGCGCTGTCAACGCCGCTGTTCGTTATGGGGCTTGACGCGGCGATTGACCACTGGCGCGAATACCGCGACTTCGAGGCGGTGTTTATTACCGACGCGCACGAGCTGTACGTCACGGCGGGACTCGAGCCGTGCTTTGAGACGTACGGCGGTTACGCGGACTCGGCGGTGAACATTATCAGATGAAATCCACAAAAGTTTGGATTGCAATATTTGCCGCGATTCTTGCCGTCTGCGCGGCGTTCGTGTTTTTGCAGTCCCGCGCGCGCCCGCCCGCCGTAACCGCGGGCGTGTATCTCGACGGCGAGCTGATTCGTACAATCGACCTCTCGGACGTGCGCGAACCGTACGCGTTCGAGGTTGCGGACGGACGCGGCGGCTTGAACACGATTACCGTCGGGCGCGGACGCATATGCGTGACGGAAGCGAACTGCCCCGACGGCATTTGCGTAAAGCGCGGCTGGAGCGACGGCGGCGGCTCGCCGATTGTCTGTCTGCCGCACAGGCTCGTTATCTCGGTCGCCGGCGGCGGCGCAGACTTCGACGCGGCGGCGTAATGAATATGAAAATGCCGCTCCGCAGGCTCGCTCATATGGCTGTACTCACCGCAATCGCGCTGACGATATTTATGGTCGAGGCGCAGATTCCGGTGCCGCTTCCGGTACCCGGCGTTAAGCTCGGGCTTGCGAACATTGTGACGGTTTACGCGATGTTCGCGCTCGGTCCCGCGCCGACGCTTCTGATTCTCGCGGCGCGGATTATCCTCGGCGCGGTGTTCTCCGGGCGCGTCGTCGCGCTGCTTTACAGCGCAAGCGGCGGTCTGCTGTGTTATCTTGCGATGCTCGGTATGCGGCGGATACTCACGCCGCGGCAGATTTGGATTTGCTCCGTAATCGGCGCGATGTTCCACAACGCCGGGCAGATACTCGCGGCGATATTCGTCCTGCGCGCGACCGGCATTGTCGCGTACCTGCCGGTACTGCTGATTTCCGCAATCGCTTCCGGCGTGTTCACGGGGGTATGCGCGCAGCTGCTCGTCAACAGATTGGGCGATATGTTGAAAGTTCCGAAAAATTTGAAATAACGCTTGACATCCGGAACCGGTTAGTTTATACTAACATCAAACGATACGGAGGTGCTGAAATGTTCATCAATCAGGTAATCTGGGAGAGCGAAAAGGCAAACGAAGCGATTATCACCGAGCTTATGCGCAAGAAATCCGGCGGCGCAACCGGCGCGGAGGGTCTGATTTCGACCGAGTGCTGGCTCAAAAACAGCGAGAGTACAGTCGGTTTCGCAATCGTGAGCAAGTGGGAGAGCCGCGAGAATTTCAAGACGTACTTCGCGACGCTTGAGCACGGACCAAAAGGCGGCGGAGGCGGCGAGCGTCCGAAAATCACAAAAACGCAGTTTCAGTTTGAGGCGGCAGAGTAAGCGGTGCAAAAAATAAAGCGGAGCGCAGCCGGTTTGCGCTCCGCTTTATTTTTTGCGGTCAGCAGGTACAGCCGCGGCGTGAGCGCGCTTGCGGCTCTGCGCATTGCGGCATACGCGGCGCGGCGGAGGATTCCGCGCCGTCCTCGCCGCGTACGGGAACGTACAGGGATAATAAATCTGCGCGCGGTTGATGTCAGACAAGGAGAGACCGGAATCACGAATGTGATTCCGGTCTCTTTGCTCACCGTTTATTCTGCGCGTTGAGAAGCGGACGCCGGACTGCGGTGCTGTGAGTGCGTTTTGCGTTTGCGGCCGCAGAGTGCCGGGGCGGTAAAATTACCGCGCCTGACGCGTCCGCGAGCGGGACAGCCGCTTCGCCGGAGTCGTTATGCGCAGCAGATACTGCGTCGGATCGCGCTGGGACAGCTCGTCCTGCAAATAGATTTGATAGACTGGACCGTCGGTCGCGAAGCCGTTTGCCGCCGCGAAAGCGAGCATTCGCCGCGTGACGTCGCCGACATTGCCGTAATAGCCGCGGACGTACCCGACGATGTACTTCCCCGCCGGACGTATGCGGTTGCCGAACGGCGTAATCGACGCGAAGTATTCCGGCACGACGGTTGAAGAGCGGAAGTCCTTAAACGACGTGCTGTAGCCGCCGACCGGGAAGTTCAGATTGATACCGTAATCCTCCGCGCCGCTGCAGAACCTGACGAACGAGCTGTAAAACGACGGATCGCCGGTGACGGAGTTCGGCGCGCCGAGCGAAAAGCGCATCTCGTCCATATCGGCGACGGCGATTGTCTCCGTGTCGGCGGACAGACCCGACTGTATCAGATTGAAGTACGTCGTGAGAACCGCCTGCGCCGTGCTCAGCCGCTCGATTTCGCGCATAATCGAGAACGTCTGCGCGGACATAAGGTTCAGCATACTTTCGGGCGTGCGCTCCGAAAAATGCGACGTTATCGTTTCGAGCGGCACTTTCATCTGCGACAGCACGCGCACCGCTTTCGCAAGAATGATCTGAAACGGCGAATAGCGGCGGGCGTTGCCGTCGCTCCTGAACGCCGGGGTCAGTACGCCGTGTTTGTCGTAAAACCGCAGCGTGGACTGCGGGATTCCGGTGTATTCCGAGAACAGGGAAATCGGCATAGCCTCGTCGTCTCTCAGAGTATCCATAATTTAGAAATTCTCCTGATAAAATATTATGCCAATTATAATACAAAAACTCCGCGCGGTCAACAGCAAACGCGCGAAATCTTAAATGCGGTTTAACTGTTCCCGGGCGGATTTCCGAGCCGCAAACGGTCTTTCGGAAAGTATCTGCCGTGTCTGAGACAAATAAAGACTTCCATTTGATGGCTGCTATCGGTTACATTTTAGCGGAATCTTACTTTTTGACACGAAATTTGTAATTAACAAAAATTTCATATAATTCCCTATTGCAATTAAACCTTGTTTAACCTCTATACTTAGTATACAACCTGCCGTCCGGTCGGAGACGCGGACAGCAGGACGCCGGGACAGGCTTCGCCTTGCCGCGCGGCAAGTATCACGAAAGGAGGATAAGAATCCTATGAATTTTGAACACAGCGTTATCTCCGCCGGCGCATCTCCGCCGTGCGGGGAAAAGACAAGCTCCGCGCCGGAGTGCGAAGTGCATACCGACGGAGGCAGGTCGCTGCGGATTGCGCGGCTTCCGGGCGGTACGGTAATCGGTAAAAACGGCAACATTATTCTCGGCAGCGGCGGCGCGAGAATATCGGTCGGAACGGAGACCGGAGAGCTTACGGTAGACGCGCCGCCGCAGACCGTCGTTTGCCCGGACGGAAGAATCCTGTTTCCGCAGACCGAGGGCGGCGTTATCGGCGTCCGCGCAAGCGGGGACGCCGAGTTCGGTCTCACCGCGGCGGTTCCGCCGCTGACGGAGGTCGATAAAACCGGAGTGATACTCATACACGGCGACGGCGGCAGCGTCGAGCGGTCGGACATCCGGCGGCGGCTCTCGACAATCACGCTTCCGGACGGCGCGCGACTGTACCCCGACGGCAGCGTCAGCTATCCGGGTTAGCGGACCGCGAACGTACATAACCACAGCAGCGGAATACAAACATTCCGGCACAGGCGCGTCCCACCCCGCCGTTGTGCCGGAACATAAGCGACGGGAGGCTCTGCCGACCGAGCGGATAATACGGCACAGGCGCGTCCCGCACCGCCGTTGTGCCGGAACATAAGCGACGGGAGGGCTTTCTCACCCAGCAAAGTCTGCGGACTTCGCGGGGACCCCGATTGCCCGACCGAGCGGATAAACATTAAAATGAGGGAAAAAACAATGAAATCAACCGGAATCGTAAGGAAAATCGACAATCTCGGACGCGTGGTGCTTCCGATAGAGCTGCGCCGCATATACGGTCTCGAGAGCGGGAGCTTCATCGAAATCTCCGTAAGCGAGGACAAAATCATTCTCGAAAAATTCACGTCCCGGCGAGTCGGCGGCGAACAGGTGCTGTGCGACAACTGTCGGCGAGAGCTTACGTCCTCGGAAACGGCGAAGCGCGCCGCCGGCGGCAAAAGAACGATAAAAAGCAAGCGCGGAACAGACAAAACAGGAGGTTAATTACGGCCGCGCGAGTTACGCGAACGCAACGCGGCGGGCGCAGTCCCGCCGGGGAGTATCACGCGAAGCCCGCCGGAGACAGTCGGCTCGCGACATATACTAACGGCGCAGCGGTGCCGCTCAAGGCGTTAATGCGGTCGTACGCCGCGCGGCGCGTATTAAGCTGCGACCAACAACAACACAGGAAGTGCTTGCGTTTGCAAGCACTTCCTGTGTTGCGCCCTTACGCGAGGAACGTGTCGAGAGCCATCATCGCGGCGAATCCGAGAACCGCGCCGATTGTCGCGTCGTGACCGTGCAGATCCGCCGGGTCGGAGTGCGCCTCGGGGATAAGCTCCTCGAACACCACGAAGACCATAGCTCCGGCGGCGAACGCAAGCGCGTACGGCAGTACGCCGGCGAAAAACGTGGACAGCGCGGCTCCGATAACGGCGGCGACCGGCTCCACCATACCCGAAGCCTGCCCGTAAAAGAAACTCTTCTTGCGGGACAGCCCCTCGCGGCGGAGCGGCACCGACACCGCCGCGCCCTCCGGGAAGTTCTGAATGCCGATTCCGATCGTCAGCGCAATCGCCGCCGACATCGTCCCGCCGCCGAGTGCCGCGGAGCCGAACGCGACTCCGTACGCAAGCCCCTCCGGAATGTTGTGCAGCGTAATCGCCATAACGAGCAGGACACTGCGACGCCAGGACGATTTGAGACCTTCCGGCTCGTCGTCGCCGGCGTGTAAGTGCGGGAGCAGCTTATCCGCGGCAAATAAGAATCCGCAGCCGAGCAGAAAGCCGATTAGCGCGGGGAAAGGAGTTCTGCTCATTTCTATAGCAGGGTCGAGCAGACTCCAGAAGCTCGCGGCGGTCATAACTCCGGCGGCGAAACCGAGCATAGCGTTCAGCGCGCGCTTGCTGAGGTCGCCGAAGATGAACACCGCCGCGCTGCCGAGCGCGGTAACTCCCCAGGTAAACGCGCCGCCGATGAGCGAGAGTATTACAGGACTGATATGTAAACACCCCTATTGCTTTTTTGTTGCGCCGACGTTTACCGCTTTCTTACGGTTTTATGAACGCGGAAAGCTCCGCGTCGTCAATCGCTGCCGTGCCAATATCCGTGACCTTAAGCGAAAACTCGAACACACCCTCACTATATGCGAAAACCGACTGTAAGTTCCGCTTGCGGTCTACCGAAAGCTCAACGGTTATTTTGCCGAGCGCGACCGCGTCCTCCCGGAACTGCTCAAAGAACAGCTCGATACCGTCGTTCCAGAACGCATCCGGGTCGTCCGGAAACTCCGCCTTCGCGTATTCGTTGAACGCGTCGCGCAGTATGTGGTAACGCGACGCGATGACGCGTCCTTTGAAGTAAGCGGCGTACTCGTCGAGCAGCCCCTCGGGCGAAAGCGTGAATTCGTACGTCGTAACGCCGTTTTTCACGGTCTTTTTGTATTTCGGAATCGCTTTGTCAAACGTCGAGCGGACGTTCATCTGCCGCTGGAGAAACACGTCCGTCAGCTCGAACCAACGCGCGGTCTGCTTCTCGTCGAGCGTCAGCCCGTGCGCGCCCGCGAACAAGCGAATTTCGGCGCGCACCGCGTCGTACAGCAATTCTTCGTTATAGCTGTTTTTTTCAGACGCGTCGCCCCATAACGGCAGAGCGTCGGGTTGCAGCAGCGTCAGGAACGGAAGCGGTATCTGTGAAAACGTCTCGTTGATAACAGCGGCTCCGCCGGAGTATACGCCGTTTGTTCCGTATACCTCGCTGCCGTAGACGACGTACGTCCCTCCGTCCTCCGCGACCGTAACGCCGTCGCCGCCGGTCGTTTTAACCGCGTATTCCGATTTGAACCTGAGGTCGGATATCGTCTTCCCGAACACAAACGTCCCGGTATCGGTGCGCTCTGTGCGGACGTCGCCGTCGTAGGTGACGAGCGAGCGTTCGTACGACGCGCTTTTCGTGTCGAACAGGTTCCCGACGGAGTCCGCGTAAGCCGCGACCGGGTTCGACGCCTGATTGCGGAACAGCCCGAAACCGTTCGTGAAGAAAGCCGCGACGACGAGTACGAAAATCAGCCCGCCGGCGAAAATCGTCACCAGATTCGGCTCGACGTGTTTTGTTTCGAGGTCGTCGAGGTGCGTCTTGACGTCGTCTATCATCTCCTGCTCCGTCTTCGGAGCGGTGTTTCTGCCGCGCTTCGTCTCCTCCGAAAGCGCTTCCCCGCAGTACGGACACGCTTTCGCGTCCTCGACGGGAAGTGTTTTCCCGCAGTGCGGGCATTTTTGCTTAGCCATTGTTGTCCTCCGTTGGTTTATTAGCCTCTAAGATTATGTCGGTTTCGAGATAGCAGCTCATCACCGCAAGCAGCGAGTCAATCTCGACCGGCTTCGACAAATGCTCGTTCATTCCGGCTTCGGCGCACCGCTGAACGTCCTCTTTGAACGCGTTCGCGGTCATCGCGATAATCGGAACCGTGCGCGTGTACAGCGTGCCGGCGGCGCGTATGCGCTTCGCGGCTCCGATACCGTCGAGCACCGGCATCTGCAAATCCATAAGCACGATGTCGAACTTGTCTCCGGTTTCGCTCTCGCTTATCCGCTCGCAGGCGACAAGTCCGTTTTCGGCGCAGGTGATATTTATTCCCGTGTCCTCGAGCAGCGCGAGCATTATTTCACGGTTTATGTCGATGTCCTCGACGAGCAGCATACGTTTTCCGCTCCAGTCGCGCGTCTGTACGCCCGGCGGCGGCGCGGACCCGTCCGAACCGTCCGCGGCGGATTTCCCGGTCGGTTTGCCCCACCCGATTTCAAAGTCAAACGAGAACTCAGAACCGGCGTTAAGCTCGCTTTCGACGCGTATGTCGCCGCCCATCAGGTTTACGATTTTCTTGCATATCGCGAGTCCGAGACCGGTTCCGCCGAACTGCCGCGTGATACTGCCGTCCGCCTGCTCAAAAGAGCGGAACAGCCGCGTCTGCTGCTCGGCGGAGATTCCGATTCCGCTGTCTGTAACCGCGATATGAAGCCGCGAGGTCTGCGGCGACAGCGTTTCCGCCGACACGCGAAGCGTGACGTCGCCCTCCTCCGGCGTGAACTTGCAGGCGTTGTTCAGCAGATTTATAAGTACCTGCGACAGGCGCAGTTCGTCCGAAACAACCTTGCGGGCGAACTGCGACTCAAGCTCGAGACGGAAATTCTGCTTCTTCTCGTCAACCTTGACCTGAATGACGTTGACGACGTGTTCGAGCATTTTCTCAAAGTCGAATTCGCCTTTTGTGATTTCAAACTTGCCGGACTCGATTTTCGACATATCGAGCACGTCGTTGATAATGCTCAGCAGCTGGCGCGACGAGTCGTCGATTTTGTCGAGGCACGACTGAATCCTGTCCGCGTCGTCCGTTCTTCTCGCGATTGTGGACATACCGATTATCGCGTTCATCGGCGTACGGATTTCGTGCGACATCCGCGCGAGAAATTCGCTCTTCGCCTTGTTGCTCTCGAGAGCTTCCTCCCGGGACGCGATTGTCGCCTCAACCATTTCGTCATTCACTATCGCGGAGGCGAGCAGCAGTCCGCCGGACGCGATTATGCGCTCCTCCTCCAGCGAGAATCTGCGCTCGTTCGTGAAGTCCTCGAATGTCAGAAGTCCCCAGAACTCGCCGTCGAGCGTAATCGGCGTGATGAGCAGCGACTTCATTCCCATCGTCGCCTTTAAGTCTATGGCGTCCCCCGGAATGTCGGAGATTGTGAGATTGACCACGTCGATTGAGCCGTCCGCGTTCGGCTTGCAGAAGCCGCGGAGCACGGCGTCAAACCTCTGATTTATCGTAAGCGACGGCACGTTTCCGCGGCGGCTCCAGGAAGCGAACTGATCGGTATACACCTCGCCGCCGACCTTGCGGTTGCGCCAGGCGTACGCGCGGTCTACGTTAAGCGACTCGGCGAGAGTTTTAAGGCTCGAATCCGCTTTCTCATAAGTCGGGGTTGACGCGGCGAGCGCGTTTTCCGCGATTGCGTTAACGGCGGACAGCAGCTTGTCGCGCTCGCGCAGGTCGTGTTCCGCCTCTCGCAGCGAGGTGATGTCCACGACGTACAGCACATATCCGAAGCCCGTTTCGTACGGAATCCGCGTTATATATATGGTGGTCGAGCGGCGTTCGCCGTCCGAGCCGATAAGCTCGGACTCGAAAGAGTTCGTGCCGTCGCGCGCGGCGGCGGCAAGTCTCTCCGACAGAGCCACGGACTTCTGCCCGGTCTCTAACTGCGCGTCCGGAATCGCGTTCGCAGCAGCCGCCGCAAATTCCGCGCGCAGCTTCGCCTTGTCCGTATAGCCGAGAAATTTCATAGCCGCCGGGTTGCAGTTGACGAACCGCATACGCTCGTCGAAGAGTATGCTCATATACGGACTCGAGTCGAACGTCGCGATAGACGTTACGCGCTGAAGCTCCGCGTCGCGCGTCGTGCGCTCCACCTCGCCGCGGAGCCTGTTGGAATATCCCTCAAGCTCGGACAGCGCGTCCCTGAGCTGCTGCTGCGTCTTGACCGACGCGTCCGCGTCGATAAGCCCGCCGATTATCTCGACGCAGCGTCCGCTCTCGTCACGGACGGAAGCCGCGCCGAGGTTCGTGACCCATATGTACTTGCCGGTTCCGGTAAGCAGACGCACCTTGTAAGAGAACCGCGTCTCGTTCGACGTAATGAAATCCGTGAATTTGCTCCAGCCGTCTTTGGAGTCCGCCGGGTGCGCCCACGTCTGAAGCTCCGAGAACGGCACCGGCTTTCCCGCAATGTCGCGCTCCAGAAGCGCGGCGGCGTCGGAATCGAACACGATTGCCTCATTGCGGACGTCGCAGTCCCAGGTGCCGGTTCCGGCGAGCCGCGCGATTCTGCGGCGGTTCGCGTTCTCGTCCTTGAGCGACTCCTCGCGCCGGACGCGTTCGGAAATGTCGTACACGACGCAGGCGACGTGGTCAACCAGACCGTTTTCGTCCGCGTGCACAGCCGCAGCGCGTTCGGCGAACCAGTGCCGCTCGCCGTCTATGACGCGCATAAATATGTCGTTATACTTCGCCGCGCGTCCGGAAATGAAGCGCAGCAGATTGTCCGCCGTACGCTTGTTGTCGGACTCGTCCACAAGCGATCTGCGGAAATCGCCGAATTTTTCATAATGCCCCGGCTCGTACCCCGTGACCTCGCTCCAGTTTTTGCTGAATCTGAAAGACAGCGGCTGCGTCATCTCCCAGACCGCCATTCCGAACGCGTCCGTTTGCGGGAACATCGGTTCGTCAATCATCAGAAACCTCCGCGGTTACAGTTCTATTACGGTTCTGTTGCATTTCACAAATACGCTTGACATTTCAATATATCTGACTATTATAATGATTATACGCCTGTCCCGAGAAATTTGCAAGCACAATATGCGCGGCATATGCGCGGCGGCGGTAACGCGCCGCGCGCTTTGCTTCAAAAAATATTTTCGACTTTTTTCCGCAAAACCGCTTGACAGCACCCCCCCCCCCTCGTGATATACTGGAAAAACTTTAGACTAAACGGAGGAAAAAATAAAGAAAATTTGCAGGCACAATGTGCGCGGCGCGGCGGCGCGGGAAATCTTCCAAGATTTTCAATCGGGCAACATCTCACGGAAATTTCTTAAAGAAGTTACGCAGGTTATAAACTTATTTGCTTGAATTACATAAAATGTAACCGCTTTTATAACCTTTACGCGCTATAATTACGTCAGACAACGAAAGAAACCGACGGGAGGACGTGATTCAATGTGCCGATGACACCGCTTCAGTTCGTACCCCACGAGATGAAAACGAGCGTCGTTAAGATTCGCTCGTACGACGACAAGATTCTCCGCGGGACGATATTCAACCCCCGAGCCGGCGGCGCGGCGAGTTTCACCGGAGCAATCGATATGCTCCTCGCCGTCGGAAGACTGCTCGACGAACTCAAGTTCCCGAACCCGGCGGTAGACCCGAAGCGGTACGCCGGAACGCCGCCGGCGGACAGCCGGACGGACGAAGCCAGACCCCCGGGAGGCGCGTTCACACCAATCGCGACATTCAAGCTCAAAGTTATGTTCCGGCAAAACGCGAGTATGCAGGGTATGCTCGTCTGGACGGAAAGAGACCTCGAAGCCAAGTTCCGAAGCGTATACGAACTGCTGATTCTCCTCGACAGCGTCCTGGAGCAATGCGGCGGGCAAACAACAAACACACAAAACACAATATAAGGAGTCAAAATTATGAAAAAGCAACTGAGACAAATCGGATCCGTAGTCCTCGCGCTCGCGCTCGTACTGTCTATGTTCGCGGGATATACCCCACGCGCCTCGGCGGCTGAAGACACGCCCACCCACCCCAGCGGAGCAACGAACGAAGCAGACGCGACTGACGGCGTACCGGTTTCCTGGACGGAAGCCGCGGCGGCACAGCCCACAATCAAAATCCCGGTCACGTTCTGGGACCAGAACTACGCGAACACCCCGAATCAGGCGATGTTTCAAACGGCAGACCCGAGTACCAAAGTTACGGGTCTCGTCGCAAACACGCTCGGCACGGACGGCTTCCCGGTGTGGGCGGCAAACACAGGCAACCGCACGGGAATCAACAACTTCACCGCGGAGGACTTCTCCCAGTGGTATAGGACAACAGAGGTTAAGACGACAAGCACCGAAACCAAAACCGGGAATCTCTTTGTCACAGCGGACGCCAAAACCATCCAGATCAAGCTCGACGACGGAACGTACAATCTCGTTCCGGCAAACAACGCGAAGTTTATGTTTAACGGCAGCACGACCGTGACGTATACGGATGGCGTATACAGCTATAGTTCGGGTGGTCAGACACGGTCTATCACTGATTTTAAGCTGAGCGGCACAACCCTGCGGGGTGACTGGTATACCGCCGGCACTAACTGGTACGACCTGACTCCGGCGAACAACACGACGTTCACGGCGAACGGCAAGACCGTTACCTATAAGACAAACCCCGCACGCTACGAATACACCGCAACGACGACCGGCACCGCTTACGCGTCATATCAAATTGACGGCGGCGAGCTGACGCTGACGAAGCAGGATGACGGCAAAACCTATAAGTTCGCCAGCGACGCGTTCTTCCCGCTCGACGGCACGCTTAACGCGGCGACGGGCAAAGTCACGCCCTCGAATGATGCGAAGCAACTCGTAACTTTCCCCGAAACAACGTACACAAACCCCGCGCACGAGAATTACAGCAATAACCACAACTTCCACTTCACGATGCAGATGTCCACGCAGTTCACCTACCAGGGCGGCGAGACGTTCACGTTCATCGGCGACGACGACGTGTGGGTCTTCATCGACGGCAAGCTCGCAATCGACCTCGGCGGAGCGCACGGCGCGCTGACCGACACGATTACGTTCGGCGCGGCGGGCGGCGCGAACACCGGCTACCTGAAGTCCGCGGTCACAGGGAACGTGTTTAAGGACTGGGGTCTCGAACTCGGTCAGACGTATAAGCTCGACTTCTTCTTTGCCGAGCGCAGAACGTCCGCGTCCAACTGCACAATCACGACGACGCTGCAGTTTGACAGCCTGACGGTAGACAAAAAGGGCGAGCTGAACACGACGGATTCGGAAAATCCCGTAATCGACTATATCGTCGAGGTCGCGAACACGCAGAAGAACGTCCCGATCACGCTCGTCGGTATCGCGGACTATATGAACTTCGGCAGCGCAGTCAGCGACAACGGCGCGTTCGTGGACTTCTCAAGCAATAATCTTTCGTACACCACAACGTCTCCAGACGGCAAGGACGCGAACGGCTTCCCGTTCTGGAACAGCGAACCGACTTGGACGCAAATCACGGTAGGCACGGACTTCGCGCTTGCGGAAGCGGATTACATCACCCTCGAGAAGCAGGGGACAGCCGGCGACCGCGTGTGGTTCAAGTACACAATCGCGCTCGACGCAGACGACATTGAGGTCGGAGATCCGCTGTACAACAAGTTCAGCGTAAAGACGAAGAACACCACAGGCAACGAGTTCAGCGTAACATCGAACGGCAAGCCGTCGGTGGTAC
>JAITNK010000091.1 GCA_031290515.1 Oscillospiraceae bacterium | reverse complement strand
TTTTCGAGTACGGCGGGGTAAATCGCGTCCCAAGCGTCGCCGAAGTACGCCTTGTCGTCGGAGTGTCCGGCGACGGCAAGCTCCGTAACCGCGTCGTTTTCGATTGTCACGCTTACCGTGACCGAGCCGTTGTAGCCCTCGCCCGAACCGGTGTAGGTTCCGTCGTTATACCTGCGCGTTCCGGTATCGGCGGCAACCGCGGCAAGCGGGGTCGGCTCGATACCCGGTTCCGCCGCGCTCGCCGCGGGAAACGCAACCGTGCAGACCGCCGCGAGCGCGAACGCCGCGCCGGCGTACGGCGAAAACATCACGGCGAACGGACGTTTCCGCAACGCTTTCCGGATTCGCATTGCCGCGTAGCCGAGGAATACGACGCTGTACGCGAGTACCGTGAGCGCGTACCCGCTTCGTCCGGCGCGCGCCGCGGGTACGGTCAGCAGCATAACGTGAACGTACACGAGCGCGTAATACGCGTACGCCGTGCGTTGCAGCTTTTTCCAGGTCCGCGCTTTCATCTTTTTGCGCACGCGCGGAAAAGACGTTACGGTCAGCGGAATCAGCAGACACAGCAGGGCGAGCGAGATTACAGCCGCCGCGAGCGTCTGCGTGTCAAGCCGTTCCGGCGAAGCGAACAGATAGCGGAAGTATGTTTTGCCGTAAGCGATATTGTGTCCGAACACGAGTATCGCCGCGAATATCGACAGCTCTCCGCGTACCGGCATAAGCAGCTTAATCAGCCGCGAGCCGTTTTTGAGCGCGCCGGCGTACATAACCACGGCGAACAGCGCGGTCGCAAACGCTCCGCGCTGAAACACCGGCACAACATACAGCCGCGCCCAATCCGGCGCGCCCGAAAACGTGAACGCGCCGGACGCCGCCGAAATCAGCACCGCCGCCGCGTAGAACACATACGGGCGCTTTTTCAGAGCCTTGCGGCTTGCGGCGGCAAATGCCGCCGCAAGCCCGAGCGAAATCAGAAATATCATTTTGTGAAAGTAAACTCCAGAGTTTTGTTGTATCCCGTAGCGGTAATGACGATTGCGTAATCGCCGCTGTCCGCGAATATGCTCGTGCCGCTGACCTCGCCCGTGGTGCGGTCTGTCGTCAGTCCCGCGTCGAGATTTACCGTGCCGTCCGCGTTTATAACGACCGTCGCGCCGCGTCCCGCCGCGGAGTAGTCCTTGCCGTTGACGCTCACGTTCGAGATTGCATTGACGAACGCCGAAAGCTCGTCCGCCGTTGCGCCGTCCGCCGGAATCAGCTTCGCGCCGTCCCAAGCCGCCGGCGTCGCGTCCGTCGTAAGCGTGAACGCCGCCGTGATTCCCGCGTACCTGCCGGAACCGTCAGTCGCCGCGAGCGTGTAGTTGCCCGGCTTCGCCGAACCTGCGTTCCAGGTCAGCCTGCCGCCCGCGACCGCCGCGCCGTCAAGTCCGCTCACGGAATACTCCGCCGCGAAGTCGGACGGCAGTCCGCTTACGGCGACGGCGGTCGCACCGCCCGACGCGAGCGCGGATTCGGCGTTGAGCGTGTAGCTCCTGCCGTCGAGTATGTACGGGAAATACTGCTCCCACTCGAACTCGAAGTAGCCTTTCTCGGTGATGAACACCACCGATTGCAGCGTCTCGCCCATAGTGCTGACGTAGTGCGTCGTGTCGAGAACGGACGTGCTGTGAACGAACTCGGTGATACCCGCCGACCACGAAATCTCAAGTCCGTACCGGCTGCCCCACCACAGGTTTTCCATCTGCCGCATAGCGTACACGCCGCCGTCGGTTTTTACGAGCACGCCGATGATTCGGAAGTTTTCCGAAGTTCCGTTTTCGAGCTTAATGCCGACTTCCGTGCCGTCGTCGTTGCGGATTCCGGCGACGCCCGTGCCGTCAATCGGGAAAGTGTTGTCGTTGTCGAGCGTGAAGTCAAGCTCATACTCGCCGTACTGCGTTTCGTCCGCGACCTTGAGGTGTACGCTCGTGTAGACGCTCTCGTCGATACCGTAACTCGCGCCCTCGACCTTCGAGAACTGCGGCTTGCCGCCGGAGAGCGTCACGGTCTTGAACGCCGCCGGAGCCGTCACGGTCGCGCCCGTGAGCGCGTACGACCATTCGTCAACGACCGGAATGTCGTACGCTTTGGAGTCGGGATTATACATATTTACCGGTTTGACCGCGGAGCGAAGCGCGCCGATGTTCGCGGCGATGCCGCGGTAGTCTCCGGCGGTCAGCTTAACGGGAAACCGCAAACCGAGAATCGCGCCGTATTCCTCCTCGCCGCCGCGGTATGTGGTGTACGAGCCGCTCGCGAGAGAGCCGGTCCACATACTCGTGCTGGCGGTCGTGACCGCGTCCACGTCGTGCGTCACGCCCTCGGCGGCGTAGAAATCCGCGTACGGAATGTTCATATAGCCGTACACAACGTCGGTGTCCGCGAGCGACGCAATCAGCTCGTCCGAGTTATCCGGAACCTCGTCGGGGACCTCGTCCGGAACGTACTCTTTAACGGCGTCCGCGCTGAACTCCGCCGGGAGCGAGTAGCCCGCCGCGGCGAGCGCGTCCGTCAGCACAGTGAATAACCCCGTGCCGGAGACCGCCGCCGTACTTTTACCCGTGAGTATATCGGACAGCTGCGCGTTGAGCGCGTCCTCGGCGGCTTCGACCTTGGCGTGATTCTCGAAGAACTGCTCGGCGCGGTCGCCGCTTACGCCGCCGGCGGTGTATGTACTCTCGTCGAACGTGATTTTGGCGAGAATCTTGCCGCCGAAGTAATGCGGCGTAATCTCAACGCTGAAGCCGGTCGTGAACTCGCTGTCGGCGGACTTTTCGACCTGTACCGTCAGCGGCGAACCCGCCGTGAGTTTGCCGTCGTCGAGGACGTAGGTTACATCGGGATTCGCGCCGCCGGGGCTTACGCCGCCGTCAGGGGTTTGGTCGTCCGCTTTGCCGCACGCCGCGAGCGCGAACAGCATTACCGCCGCGAGGAGCAGTGCAAGGGTTTTTCGGGTCTTAATCATTTCTTTCCTCCGTTTTTGTTGTTTTCAGTTAGCAGCCACTAACCCGCTGCTTTAACAATCGGTTAGCGAGAGCTAACCGATTGTTAGTATACACGCTGCCCGAGAGTTTTGTCAAGCGTTTTTCGCGGGAACTTTTCCGTGCCGGTACTTTTTTAAGAATTGCACAAACCGGGCGAACGCGCGGGCGCGTTTCGTGGTAATTGTGCAACGCGGCAGGCGGCGTCGCCGCATTAACCGGTCGTCGCGCGGCGGCGGTCGCGCCGCCGTAGGCGCAAGCCCCCGCTCGGGCAATCCGGAGCGGGGGCTTGCGAGTTGCTTACTGCCGGCGGTTTCCGCCGCGTCTGCGTTTGCGTGCGGCAATCAACGCCGTGATTCCGACTGCGAGTGCGAACAGCGCAATCGGCGCGTCGGCTCCGGGGTCTCCGGTTGTCGGCACGTCGCCGAGCGGCGACGGGTACTCCGTGAACACCCAACCGTCCGCGTCGGGGTCGTACCGCCACTCGCCGAGCGGCTCGCCGTTCTCGTCAAGTTCGGTGTAGGACGCGCCGTCGCCGGACGGCGTCAGCGTATGGTTCGGCGGCGCGGACGGCGGAGCCGGGCTTACCGGCGGTTCCGCTGACGGCTCGGCTGACGGTGACGGCGAGGGGCTTGGCTCGCCTCCCGGCGACGGAGAAGGTTCAACAGACGGCACCGTAACCGTTGAAAGCAGGTTTGTAATCGCAATGTTGAACGGCGATGCGCCGATTACAGCCGCGCCGTTGTTGCCGGAGTACACAGCCGAGTAATAACCGCCCGCGGACGCGCTCGCGGTTCCGGTGCGGTCGTCGGACTCCGCTACCATAATAACCACGCCGTACGGTATGCCGGTAAATACCACCGGAGTACCCGGCGCGCCCAGAACACCCGGCGATACGCCCGGCAGTGCCTCCGGCGCAGGCATTGTTGTCGTTAACCCGGCGTATTTGTAGGCGTTATCGCCGTTCGCTGTAAATTTTAGATACGCGGTACCCGCAGGATTTCCGTTTACCGCTATAACCGCGACTTTGTACGGGTCGCCGCTCGTGTCTCTGCCGTCCCTGACGGGCAACGCTTTCGTCAGGGTAAACGAGCCTGTATTCAGCGTATTTGTGACCGTGCCGTCGCTGTCGCCGCCGACGACGGCGGTGCCTTCGGGATAAACCCAGCCGCGTATTGTGCCCGCTTGCAGCGTCAGCGGATTGCCGCCTGCCGAGTAAAGGGCGGAGCCGTCTTCATAAACCGAATACTCCTCGCCGAGCGCGCCGTAAACCGTCGCGGTGCCTCCGGCTTTGAGCTTGAAAGTACCGTACTCCGCGTCAACATAACCGTCGGGTTCCCCGTCGGTTTCGGAGAACTCAACGTATCCGGCGGAATAATACTCCCCGCCGGTTTCGGAGACCGGCATATCGCCGCTAAGCAATAGCGGATTATCGCCGCTGTCGTAAACCGAGAACGTATATTCCGCGTTATTCAGCGCGCCCGCAATGTCGGTTACGGATGCGGAAATCTTTTTTGTCAGGCTGAACCTGCCAAGCACGGGCGGCGCGGGCATATTCTCCACCACACGCCCGTAGCCTCGGTCGGTGAAATCGGCGTCTGTTCCGCGGACAAACACGCTGAACTGGTTGTAGTGCCACCCTCCGTACTCGTCCGAGCCGGGTTCCGGGTTCCCGGCATAGCGGGTGTAGCGGAACTCCGCTTCCGAGTTTGCCGCTCCCCGCGCGGCGAGCCGCACCGGCGTGCCTAACGCGTAGCTGCCGTCCAAATTGCCGGAGCCGTCCTCGTGCGTGGTAAGCTCCGCGACAGTCCACGTCTCGCCGTCGTCGGTGCTGTACTCCAGTTCGGAGAAATATGTGCCGTCAAACGCAATATAGCCCTGACTGCCGTCGAACGGGTAGTAGCCGCCGTCGCCGGTGATATACTCTCCGGGGTTGAACCAGTCGGCAATGTGCGTGATTTCGATAGGTTCGCCGAACGAGTTCGCGACCCTGACGCGGTACTCCGAACCGCCGGCTTTGCCCGGCTCAACCGTCTTGAGAACGTCCGGACCCATAAGCATATTCGTCTCAATCCGGATATTCGCGTCGGTCGTGTTGCGTTCCGCGTAAAACAAATCCCAGCGATGCTCGCCGGGAGTCAGCGAGAGCAGCGTCTGTCCGGGAGCGGCTCCGCGCACTCCGGAGGTCAGTATCCCGTAATTTTCCGGACTGTTTTCATATGCGCCCGTCGGCAGACCGGCAGGCCGGTCGTAGACGACAGACGTCAGTTCGCCGTCTGCCTCTATGTTTACGGTTCCGGAAAGCTGACTGTGCACTCCGCCGATGTCGAGCGCGAGGTGTCCGTCGATAAACAGCCATACGTCGTCGTCGCCGAAAAACGAGAAGCTCAGCGGTTCCGTGCCGTCGAAAACGAACTCGGACCCCGCGTGCATTGTGTAGTGGTAATTGTGATAGCCGTCCGCCGCGTTCGCCGGATTAAAAATATCGCGTTTAATTTGCGAAGAACCCGGTCCCGCTTTTTTTATTGAAATATCGCCGTAACTGAATTTTACGTCGTCTAACGGGAAAAAGCCGAATCCGTACGCGCCGGTACCGTCGCTGCTGTCTCTTTGAAAAACGTAGGTGTTGTTTTTGGTGAGCGAAAACGGTATACCTTTGCCGTCAATCCGCAAACTCTTATTCCCGCCGACGCCCAGAGTACTCGGACTCGCCAGTCCGGCGGTCAGAGAAGTGGTCGCCGCAATACCGGTTATGCCGGGAATACCACCGTTAGCCGCAATCAGTCCGGGTGCGGTCGCGGCTTTCATCTCATCTGTATACCGCGGGCTGAGTACCTCGTGGAACCAGCGGTAAAAATTGTTTTTGTCGGGGTTTCGGTAATCATCTATACTCTCCGGGTACCAGTCGTCCCAGGTTGTTCCGGGGTAGCAGGGGAATTCGCCGTATTCGGTCAAAGCATAAATATAATGGTTTGTGGCGCGAATATTGGGATTAAAAATAAATTGGGGGTCGGGAGAGACTGCGACTCCCGCGGGCATAGGCAGCCCGTCCGGGTCTAAAAACGGAGCAACCAAACCTTGCTGTAAACCGGTACCCTCGTTGTAATTGTACCACCCCCACTCGAACTGCGGGCCGAGAAGTCCCGTGCCCGGTTCAGGTTGAAAATCGGGAACGGAACCGGCAAGCCTGTTGGGAGGTCTGTCCTGCAGCTGATCCCAAAAAGTGACGGGTAAATTTATGGCGGGCGGGTCGTTCCTGAGGAAAGACGCCGGCATACCCGGTATGCCGTTCTCCGATTCGACGATACCCGCGCGGGCGAAAAATGTCACGCCTGTTTGCGTGAACAGCGCGACAGACATAACCAAAGGCAGCAGAAGGGCGACAAATCTGCGTCCGCGGCGTATTCCCGCCCGCTCCCGGGCGAACTTAAGCGTTTTCATATGCGTTTACCTCCCTGTGCTGCAACTCGCTTATAGTATCGCACGACCGGAGCCGTTTATCAGTTCCAAGTTTTGCATAAGACTTTGTTGATGCAAAAATGAAACGGTAACGGAAAATGCCGGCGCAAGATAACGACCGCCGCGCCGGGCGACGTCAACTTTTGGCAGCTGTGGGCGCGAACTTACGCGCACCCGCAAAACGGACGCTGGACATATGCACCGTGTGCAGCGCGGTCAGCGTGCCGAGCGTCGGAATTGCGTCGCCGACGTAGCCTGTGCGGTCAAAATATGACTGTAAATTTATGTGTTACCTCAATAATCATACGAAATCCTCGACTGCCGACCATAACATATGCAGCCTTCCGCCGACGTTTCCCGCAACGCCGGCCACAACGCGCTCGTTGTCCCGCTCCGCCGAGGTGTAGTGCCGAAGCATAGCCTCAAAAGTTTCCGTAAATTCGCGCTTAAAAAGCTCCGCCTCGGGAATCCAGTGAAGCGTTCCCTCGCCGCAGTCCGCAAATTCCACCGCGTCCGTCGCGCCGAAATAAACATAATGCTGCCTAATCGAGTCCCCGCGTCTGCGAAGAATGATGTACCGCAGCCGCAAATCGGAAATATGCTCCGCGCTGATACCGGTTTCCTCCATCACCTCGCGCAAACACGCGCTTCGCGGTTCGTTCAGCTCGTGCGGCTCAAGATGACCGCCCGGACCGCTCCACAAACCCGGCGCGATTTTTCTGTTCGCCGCGCGTTTCATAAGTAAATACTCGTCCCCGCGCTTCAAAAACGCCGTCGCGCAGTTGTCAAGAATAATCATTCAAAATAATCCTCCGCGAGAATGGCGTATCGGTTTCCGCCGTATTCATTGTCGCCGATGTAGGTAAATCCGCATTTTCGCAATACCGCGCCGCTTGCGGAATTGTTCGGGCTGTGTTCGGCTTCAGCGCGGAAAAACCCTGCTTCGGCGAACAAATACCGTAACAACCTGTCCGTCGCTTCGCTCGCGAACCCATTATTCCACCATTTGAACCCAAAGTTGCAACCGAGCAGGGCGTTATCAGATAAATCAATATAGCTTATGATGCCGATAATAACGCCGTCGTCCTTCTTTTCAACGGCGAATTGATGACTTGTATCGAATTCAGTCGAACAAAACCTTTCGCGCCACGTTTCAATCGCAAGCCTGACCTCATCAACTGATTTGTAATCGCCCAAGGAAGAGTATTGTACCGCTTTCGCGTCGTTCACGATGTCGCGATAAAACTGTTCCGCGTCGGACAGCTCAAACCTCCGCAGTATCAGCCGCTCCGTTTCGAGCGTAACCGTGCCTTTGTGCGTCATAGCGCACCTCCGTGATTTGTGTCGTTGCGCTGATTATAATGCATTTTTATTCAAATTGCAAATGCAAGTTTGTCAACCGGCGAGTGACCGCGGCGGCGGAGGTCGGTTCCGCAAAGCCGCAATTTTCTGATTGCGCGGTGCGCGCCGCAACTACAAGTATGTTAATTGTTCGACGCGCGCAAAAACCGACAGCTTATCCGAAACCCGCGTTCTATAATCGAACCGGTGGTAACGGATGCGCGTACTTTACATAGACGAGCTTTTTCTGCTCAATTTCATTTTCGACTATGCGTCGCTCCGGCTGACCGGCGCGGTGTGCGCGGCGCGGCTTACCCGGCGGCGCGCGGCTGCCGCGGCGGCGTTCGGCGCGCTGTATGGCTGCCTCGCGGAGATTCCCGCGCTGAGACCGCTCGCGAATCCCGCGCTGCGCTTCGTTTTCGGCGGAATTATGCTAATTATCGCGTTCCGCGTGACGAACCGTCTGCCGCGCACCGCGCTCGCGTTCTTTCTGATTGCCGCCGCGGCAGCCGGAACGGTCGCGGCGGCGGCTTCGGCGGGCTTTGCCCCGCGGCTTGATTACCGCGTACTCGCCGCCGCGCTCATACTGTCGTACGCAGGCGTTTCGCTCGTGTTCAGACGCGCGGCAAAACGCGGCGCGGAATGGTACTGCGACGTGCGCGTTACGGTCGGCGAACGTTCGGTGACGCTTCGCGCCCTGCGCGACAGCGGCAATTCTCTCCGCGACGACGTCACCGGGCTGCCGGTCGCGGTCGCGTCGCTGTCAGACCTGCTTTCGCTGTTCACGGAGCCGGAGCTTGAACTGTTGCGCGGCGGTTATGAGTCGCTGTTCTCCGGCGGCTGCCGGAGTCGTTTCCGACCGCTCGAATACCGCGCGCTCGGCGGCTCGGGGCGCATCGCGGTGTTCGTCCCGGACTCGGCGGAAATCGACGGCAAACCCGCGGAGCTGTGCGTCGGAGTGTCGCGCGAAAATCTGACGGACAGCGTCGTGTACAACGCGGTCATTGCAATTGACAATTGACAATTGCGCGTCGGCTGTACCGGCGGTTTTAGGGTTTCGCCTCGGGCGGGATTGAGGAGCCGCTTCGCGGCGTTGCCGCGACCGCAGTCGCGGGATTGGATTTCGCTCATTGCGATGAGCGCGGGACGCATTTCGCCTTGGGCGGGCCTCACCGTCTGCGGACGG
>JAITNK010000029.1 GCA_031290515.1 Oscillospiraceae bacterium | reverse complement strand
AAATCCGCGGGCGAAAGCGTACCCCCCCCCCCCGGTGTTAGGGTAGCCGTTGACCCGGGGGCCAGACCGCTTAAGTCTGCGCATAAATCGGCGGTCGCGCCCGGCGTTGTCCGGGTTTGTGCGCGGATAGTCTTTGTAATTCTCGTGATACTCGTTTTCAAGGTGATTAGCTTAGCTCGTGACAACATAGACGACGGGGTCGTCGGCTACATCGTCGCCGCGATTATTATGTTCGCCTTTTCTTTTGTGCTGTCGCTCATCTCGACAATCGGGATAAACCGCAAAACGCAAGGCAGAAAAAAAGAGGGCGTCGAGGTTGTGATAGCGGCTTTCTCCATATCGGTGCTGATTATTACCGCTGTTGTCGGACTTCTCATACTTATATCTCTTCCTTTTTTACGTCCTGTGAAGCCATCTTTCAACCCGCTCCAAAACCCGATGAGATGATAACCGCTCGCTCAGCAGCCCGCTAACAACAACGTCAAGACGCGCTTACGGTTAACGTAAGCGCGTCTGTGTGTTGCTGTTTTATCTACGCCGTCTCTATCGCCGCGGCTTTTTGCAGACCCAGCGTCTCGACCGCGTCGGCGCGCATTTTATACTTGAGAATCTTGCCCGCCGCGTTCATCGGAAACTCCCGGGTGAAGCCGACGTAGCTCGGAACCTTGTGCTTCGCCATATTGTCGCGCACATACTGCTTAACGTCCGCCTCGGTGAGAGTTTCGCCGTCCTTTACGATGACGACAGCCATAATCTCCTCGCCGTACTGCTCCGACGGAACGCCGATAACCTGCACGTCGCGGACTTTCGGATGCGTGTAGATGAAGTCCTCGATTTCTTTCGGGTAAATATTCTCTCCGCCGCGGATAATCATATCCTTGAGCCGTCCGGTGATTTTGTAGTACGCCGTGCCGCCGACGTTCACCGCCCGCGCGACGTCGCCGAAGTGGAGCCAGCCGTCGCGGTCGATTGCCGCCGCGGTCGCGTCCGGCATTTTGTAGTAGCCTTTCATTATGTTGTAGCCGCGGGCGACGAATTCGCCGTCCGTCTCGTCCGCAACGTCGTCACCCGTCTCGGGGTCTACGATTTTGCACTCCACCCCCGGGAACGCGTACCCGACGGTCGAGACGCGAAGCTCTTCCGCGTCGCCGGTCGAGGTCTGCGTACAGCCGGGAGAGGACTCCGTCTGCCCGAAAACGATTGTAATCTCGGACATATTCATCTGCGCGACCACGTCTTTCATAACGGGAACCGGGCAGGGCGAACCCGCCATAATCCCGGTGCGCATATACTTAAAGTCGTCCGGATTGAAGTCCGCGTGTTCGAGCATAGCGATAAACATCGTCGGAACGCCGTGGAAACAGGTGATTTTCTTGTCGCGTATACACGCGAGCGACGACTTCGGCGAATAGTACGGCAGGGGCGACATCGTCACCGCGTGGGTCATACTCGCGGTCATCGCGAGCACCATTCCGAAGCAGTGGAACATCGGGACGTGTATCATCATACGGTCGCGCTCCGTGAGCGACATACGGTCGCCGATACACTTGCCGTTGTTGACGATATTGCGGTGCGTCAGCATAACGCCTTTCGGGAAGCCGGTCGTGCCGGAGGTGTACTGCATATTGCAAACGTCGTCCGGGCGCACTCCGGACGCGAACCGCTCAACCTCGGACTGAGGAACGCGGGACGCGTAAGCGCGGAACCCGTTCCAGGTCAGGCAGCCGGCTCGCGCCGTCGAAATGTTTACGACGTTCCGAAGGAACGGCAGGCGCGTACTGCGGAGCGGCTCGTGCGGCGGCGTGTGCGAAAGCTCCGGGCAAAGCTCCGAGACAATCGCGGCGTAGTCCGAGTCCTTATAGCCGTCTATCATAATGAGCGTGTGAACGTCCGCCTGGCGCAGCAGATACTCCGCCTCGCGGATTTTGTACGCCGTGTTGACCGTTACGAGCACCGCGCCGATTTTGACGCTCGCCCAGAACGCGACATACCACTGCGGCACGTTTGTGAGCCACACCGCGACTTTCGTCCCGGGGCGCACCCCGAGCGCGATAAGCGCGCGGGCGCACTCGTCAACGTCGGCGCGGAACTCCGGATATGTGCGCGTGTAACCGTCAAGCTCCGGGGTCATACCCCAGTGTTCGCGGAACGACGCTTTCACGTCCGGCGCGGTCGAGTAATCGAACGCGGTCTGGTTCGGGAACCTTTCGCAGACGGAGTCGAGCAGCTGCGAAAACGTCAGGTCGAGCAGCTCCGACTCGTCGGCGTCGCCCCGCGGACGCGCCGGCACCGTGAAATCCGGGCTGCCGCGCAGTATCGTACCCTTGTAGTCTATGCTTTGCAGCGCGGCGGCGACTCCGGCGCGCTCTTCGCCGTCGGTACGCACCGCGCGGACATACGCGCCGAGCCGCGAGATCGTGAGGTCCGCGCTCTCGCCGGCAGCCTCCGTTTCGGCGGGCAGCCAGTAAGCCGCGAGCCTGTCGGACGCGTAGGTGTCGAGCAGCGCGGTAAGGACGGCGGTGTCGCGGTAGCGTCCGCGCGTCTCAATCAGCAGCGCGACGTCGCGGCAGACGGCTTCGTTCAGCGTACGGTCGATGACGTGCGTCAGAAACACTTCGTCCTCGGCGGTTTTCGCTTCGCAGGACAGCACGGCGTTTGCGACGCCCGCGCACTCCGCGGCGGCGAGCGCGTTCGACACATAGTCCGCGCCCTCGGCGACGGAGATGAACGCGCCGTCCGCGTCCTGAAGCGGGCAGACTATCGCCGAAACGGGCGTTCCGCCGATTTGCTCGACCGTGCCGGCGACGTCCGCGTTCCGGTACGTCAGCTCGTAAGCCGCGTATCCGGGAGCCGGAGCTTGTCCGGTTTCAAAACGTGACGCGGGCTTCATTTGCCGTCCCCGACTTTCAGCGCGGCTTCTATGTCGGCGCGGATTGCGGGGACAAGCTCGTTAACCGCGTCCATATACGCCTTAATCGCGGAGTAAACTATGTCGTTGTCGATTCCGGTTCCCGCAGCGGAAGCGGAGCCGTATCGCAGGACTACCGTCGTCCTGCCGAGCGAGTCCGCGCCGCCGGACACCGCGCTTATGTCGAACTTCTCAAGCTCGAAGTCGCGGCTCTCCCAGAACGCTTTCGCTGCGCCGCCGTCCGCGAACGCGCGCGACAGGTCAATGCGCAGAGCCTTGTTAATCGCCTCGTAAGCCGCGTCAATCGGACCGTCGCCGTAGCGAGTTTTGACGGTTTTGCCGCGCCGTCCGCCGAGCGTGACCGTCGCCGTGGACTTTATCGTGTTTCCGGTGGTGATTACAAAGTCGAATACGCGGTATTCGGGGATTGCATTGTCGCTCATTGTCGTTTCACTCCTTTAATTTACCGCTTGGTCGGGCAAAGCCCTCCCTGCGCTCAATAAATTCTCGCAACGCTCGAATTTGACGCCGCTGCCGTTCCGTATGCTCGCAAGCTCGCTGACGGAACGTTACCCGCGGCGGAGCCGTCTGCGACGACGCTTCACATTGTTTACCGCTTGGTCAGGCAAGCCCTCCCGTCGCTCAATATTTTTCGCCGCGGGCGGGATTGCGCCGCTTTCGAGCGGCACGGACACCGGGGGAACCACAGGGGGAAACCCTCTATGGCTCCCCCGGACCCCCTCTGACACCCTTGGACGCGGAAATGGCGTTCGCTCCGCTCACTTTGGGTCGTATCACAGCACAGCCGCACACATTTACCGCTTGGTCGGGCGAAGCCCTCCCGTCGCTCAAAGTTTCGGCACAACGGCGGTGCGTGACGCGCCTGTGCCGAAATGCCGTCCCGTCTGACTGCGCAGCACTCAGAGTCTTCAACTGCGCCGCTCACAGTGCGGCTGCGCTGTGCAACGGACCCTGAGCGAACATCGTGAGCGCGTCTTCCGTTCCCAAGGGGTAAGGGGGGTCCGGGGGAGCCATAGGGGGTTCGCCCCCTGTGGTTCCCCCGGCGTACGCGCGACC
>JAITNK010000159.1 GCA_031290515.1 Oscillospiraceae bacterium | reverse complement strand
AGGGACACGGGTCCGACCTTGTAAGTGCCGCCAGCACCGTCCGTTGTGTCGTCCACGTCGAGTACGCCTTTCGTGACCGTCGCGTTGTACTGCCGCGTGACCGTCACCGTCGCGGTGTCGCGTACCCAGTTGGTAGTCGCGGTTTTGTCCGACGCGCTGCTGTACGGACCGGCTTCCGTGTTCTGCGTGTGCAGAATCGGCGGGTAGCTCCCGTTGCCATTTTTACCCGACGCGGTCAGAGCACCGACGTTCGCAAAGGGGTACAGCGTCGCGGTGTTGATAAGTGACGTGTTCACATCGCCGAACGCGTCCGTAACCTCCGCCTTGTACGTAATCGTGAACGAGTCGCCTACCGCGATTTTTGTCACCGGGAGTATCGGGTTGTCACCTGTTGTCGTGTTGAAGTTCCACCCGCCGTTGTACGTAATGTTGGAGGTGGTGTCGAGCGTACTGCTGCCTGACGTGTTTGTAAGAACGAAATCAGCCGAATCCGCGACGTACGTCAGCCCCGCCGGCAGGACGTCGGCGATTTCCGGGTTTAGGAGCGGCTTGCTTGAGGTGCCGTTACCGTTGTTTTTGACGGTAATCGTGAACTCGACCGTGTCGCCCAGTTTCGCGGCATAAGTGTCCTCGGATATGGCGGCGCCGTTGTTCAGCTTGGTGATTTTCTTCACAATGCCCGGATTGAGCAGCCAGCCCGTCGGGTTGACTGGGCACACGCCGTTGCCGACCACGCCTTTTCCGGTCGAGTCGTTACCGGTGCCGCCGTTCTCCGGGTAAGTCGAATCCGAGTTCGCTTTCAGGTAGTACTCGTTTTCAAACGTAACGCCGTCGAGCGAGAGACCCATATCCTTAAGCTGCACCCGGTACTTTATTGTCATCACGCCGCCGTCCGGGACGCTCGATGTTCTCGCCGCGAGTGATATTCCGGCGGACGCCTCGATTTTGATGCTCAGCCGTTCGTATACTTTTGATGACGTGTCCACGGAGGTCGAGAACCCGTCGCCGTACGGCTTAATCGCTGAACCTGTCGTGTCAAGCGTCACAGACACCCCGCTGCTGTCTTTTGTGTATTCGTTTGCGCCGACTTTAATTTTCAGCGTACTAAGGTCAACGACTCCGCTGCCGTCCACGAGATACTCCACCGGGATAAAGTCCGCGATGTCGAACGTCGTCAGCGCGACCCATTCCTTGTTCGTAACCGTAATCGTGTACTCGATAACGTCGCCGCTCTCGTAGTAGGCAATAGTGTTCTTGGTGACGTTGCGCGCGGCCTTGCTGCCCTCCGAGAGCAGCCGCAGCCTGTCGTGGTAGGTGACGGGGTTGCTCGGCGTCGTACTGCTTTTAGTCGCAGTAGTGTGACCGTATGTCTGGTCGGTCGGGAACGTCGCGGTTCCGCTGATGTTCGCGACGTTATCTATAGTTGCGTCTATGTTCAGGTGGTCGCTCTTGTTTGCGGCGGCGGGTATCGCCTCGAACGTCAGCACCGGAGCGACGAAGTTGGTTCCGCCCGCTGCAATGTCAAAGCCGGTGAACCGGACGCGGTACACGGATAGCGGAAGGTCGTTAGAGAGGCTTAACGTATACCACGTTGTGTCTGTGGAGGATTTCTGATACGACACACCCGCATTGGTCGGCACGTCTGTTATGCTGGTCAGCTTCACATACTGGTCGTTGGTTCGGTAGGTAAGCGTCGCGTTCGTGAGCGCGGTATTTACCATTTTGTTCGTCGCCTTTACCGTGACGACCATAGTTTTGTCCCAATTCAGAGGCGAGAGCTGGTACAGCGGGTTTGCGGTTGCGGTCGCCGGCGTAATGTCGGTTATTGCGTTGGTTCCGTCTGTAACAGTAATCTCGACGGTCGGATTTTTATCCGCCGCGTAGTCGGCGTGTTCGCCGGGCGCGACGTACTGAATCGCTTTATGCGTGAACGTGTATATTAAGCGGCTAAAGGTCGCCGCGGTGGTATTGGTAGTCAGGGGGGCGCTGCCAAGCCCGGTCGCGGCAAGGCTGACCGTACCCTGAACGAAGCTGTACGGCTTGTCTTTCGACGTATCGGTCAAAGACGTCGCGGTGTCCGTATTCGCCGCGACAGTCGCGCCGGAGATTGTGAGATTGACGTCCGGGAACACAAGCTCGTCGGTCGCCGGCGTGGCGTTCGTCTTGGTGAGCGTGACCTCGATGTTGCTGCCGTTAAGCACGACGGTACCTGTGACGGCTCCGGATAACGTGATAGTGTTGCCGGAAGTGTTGCTGGTTATCCCGGTGGTGTTGTCTACCGTGATATTGCTTATGCCGAGCGTAACGCCCGAGGGAATCGCGATTGTGTCCGTGACCGTAACCTCGCTCGCGTACTCCGTCGCGATATACGAACCCGGAGACGGCGAGGGTGCGTATGAATTTGCGGCGCGGTTTGATTGCGCGTTGTATGTGTATGTAACGTCGGGAAGCGTAGTTTCAGTGGCGGGGATAGCAGTCGGTGTCGCCGGTGACGGCGAGACGCTGACCGTCCAGTTCATCGCGGTGTGCGTGGTGAAGCTCGCCGTGGTCGTCGCGGTCGGTTGGGTGCTGCCCACCGCCGCAACGCAATCCGCCGCGCTGGCGATTGTCGTGTCGGCGACATAGTAGTACGAAACCTCGCACTCCGTAAGCTTGACGTTCGGCGTAACGCCGTTCGGAGCGAACTTGAGATAGAAGTTAAACGCGAAGACCGGATTTCCGGCGTCGATGCCGTTTACGCCGAAGTCAACCCAGAGCGCGCCGTCGCCGTAATACATCGGTACGGAAGCGTTGTTGTTTATGTAGTCGGAGAAATCATAGTAGAGGTCTTCTGTATTGGTGATTTTTACGAGGGTATGTTTCGGGGCGGCTTTTGGTACAGCAAAACTGACCGTCGTGTACCCGTCAGCGTCGTAATCTGTGCCGAAAGTAACGAAGGCGCCTCCGTCTGCCGACGCAACCAGCGCGCCGAGTACGGTTCCGGCGAGCAGCATAACCGCGGTCAAAAATGACAGCAGTCTGGTTCTGAAATGTTTCTTATGCATTGTGTAGTCCTCCCAAAATTATGGTTATATTTTGCCGCCGGTTCATATGCGGTGGCTGTGTAATTGTAACTGTAGCACAGCGAAATAAGTTTGTCAAGCGAAAAATCTGAAAAAATTCTGATTTCGCAATATTGGAATCACTTGTTAATCTTTTGTAATTAAGACGTTACGGCGTTGTAAACGAATCTGCGCGGTTGTAGGCATCCCGGCAATGGCGTCCGCGGACGGTCTGCCGGAATGCCTGATATTCTGCCGCGGCGGACCGCGCTATATCCCGCAGCTTATCAGCAGCCGCTCGGCGGTGCAGATACGCCGCTCGCACTCTTCGATTGCGCAGAGACACGCCCGCCGCAGCGACGGTATCGCGGTGCTCTGTTCGAGCGCGGTCAGCAGTTCGATTGCGGAGTTTTCCGACGCGATAACGGTTCGCAGCGCGCCGCCGAGCGACGCCGGGCGCGCGTAACTGCCGCCGGGCGAATAAACCTCGCCGGTCAGCAGGAAGTACTGCGCGCTGAGCCGCTCGATTGTGCGCTTCGCGCTCGCGGCGATTGCGGCGCAGGTGCGTCCGGCGCACCCGGAGCAGCGCCGCGCGAGGTAGCAGCAGGTTCTGTATGTAACCGCGACGCTGTCCATAGCGGCGCGCAGAGCCGCCGCGTCCTCCGCGGTACCCCGGAGCGGCGCGGGCGCGTCCTGCGTGACTGCGGTCGCCGCGTCTGCCGTCGCCGCGGGGCGCGGAAGCACGGTGACGGGTATCGCGGCGGTAGCGGCGGCGGCTTTCCCGACTGCCGGCACGACCGTACCGTCCGCCGATACGACGGTTTTTGCCGCGCCGCCGACGCGCTCCCACACCGTATCGAAAGCGTCGAGTACCGGCGTTGTCTTTTCCATAATAGTAACCTCCTGTTTAACGCTTGCCGGAAATGAATTCCGGCTTCGCTTATTTACCGCTTGGTCGGGCAAGCCCTCCCTGCGCTCAATATTTTTCGCCGCGCAGCGGCTCAAAAACGCCGCTGCCGTTCCGTACGGCTCAAACATCGCTTGCGCTCGTTTTCGCTGACGGAACGTTACTCGCGGCGGCTCGCGAACCCGTTCGCTCGCTGATTTACCGCTTGCCGGAAATGAATTCCGGCTTCGCTCCGTGCTCGCGGACTCGCACGGGGAACGCGCCTGCGGGCGCGGCGCCGTCCGCGGACGCAGTTGCGCGGCGTGCGTTTGAACTACGGCTGATACCTATATAGTATTCCGGCGGCGCGCGTTTGTTAACGTAAGCGCGGTAAATAAGTGCGGTATGCGCCCGCAGGCGGCGGACGCAACCGCGGCTGTGTCAGCGGGCGCACAGAGCGAAGCCGGAATTCATTTCCGGCAAGCGGCTCACAATCACTCCGCAGTCGCTGCCGCGTAAAACGCCGCCGCGGACGGCTCCGCGCCCGCAGGCGCGTTCCCCGTGCGAGCCTGCGAGCACAGAGCGACGGGAGGGCTTTGCCCGACCAAGCGGATTATAGCAAGCGGTTAATATTACCGCGCAACAAATCGGTGCCTCGGCGCATACTAAGCGCGTCGTCACGGTCAGCGTTATGAATTCCGGTTTATAACGGTGACAAAACCTGACGCAAGGCGCGCCGTTTGACGCGCTTGGAGGGACTAATGAAGAAAATTATCGGACTTATTCTCGCGCTCGCAATGGCGATTTCGCTTATCGGCTGCCGCACGGCGAACAACGAGACAAAGTCGCGCACCGCGCGCGTATACCGTGCGCCGGGTACCGCGACCCGCTCGACCTACGTCACGCCGCCGCGCGTTACAACGCCGGTCGCGCCCGCGTCGACCCGCGCTCCGGCGCGCACTCTGCCGCAGGTGGGCGCGAACACCGCGCCGCGGACGTATCAGCGCGCCGCGACTATGCCGGGCGCGGGTACGCAGGGTACGGCAATGCCGGACGCGATGACGCCGGGCGCGATGCCCGCGCCGACCACGGCGTTTCCGACCGCGGTTCCCGGCGCGGCGCATACGCGCCGCGCGGGTTACGGAGCGGAAGCCCGTGTGAAACGCGCGGTTGCCGAGGCGCGCCGCGCCGTCGAGGAAGCCGAATCGCAGCTCAAAAAGGGCGTCGCCGGCTGATTACAGCCGCGATAGACAAAAGCAATCCCCCGGTTAAACCGGGGGATTGTCGTATCTGTATCGCACAGCGGGCTTCGCCCGACCGGGCGTATAATCAGTTAACAGCGATTTTATGTTCGCGCTTGAACGCATACATATCGGTGTCCGCGATAGCGAGCAGCTGGCTCGGAGTTTTGTCGTTGTCCTCGCCGACCATAACGATACCGTAGCAAATGCTGTGCAGGTAGAGCGCGGTGGGGGCGTCGTTGCGCTTCATAAGCCGGGCGCGAAGCCCTTCGAGGTGCGTCTGGCAGCGTTCGCGGCTCCAGCCCTCGGCGAGAAGCATAAATTCGTCGCCGCCGATACGGCAGACGGTCACGTCCTGCGAAAAGCCGCGCAGAATCGCCGCGACCGAGAGAATGTATCCGTCGCCCTCAAGGTGTCCGAATTTCTCGTTGACGTATTTAAGGTTATCTATATCGACGAAGCTCATCGCGAAGCTGCGCTTTTCCTCGACCCACTGCTCGAACAGCCGCATACCGTAAAACCGGTTGAACTGCCGCGTAAGCGAGTCGCGGTAAACCCCGCCCTGCTTTGCCGCGGCGCGCAGACGGTCAGCCGAAACGTCCGTCATAATAAACGCGACGGAGTTGTGTTCCCGCCAGTATACGGGCAGAATCTGCGCCTCGAAATACTGCACTATACCGCGGTTTTCGAGCTTGATTTCGGCGGTTCCGGTTTCCATATCCGTGTCCACGTCCGCGACCTGCCGGGAAATCCACCGCCTCACCTGCGGCAGAAAGTCCTCGTCCGAGAGAATCGACGCGATGACGCGGTTCGTGTGGAGCCATTCGCCGCTCGCCGTGTCCACTATGCACACCCACTGCGGCGCGTTTTTTGTGACCAGTTCGAGCATATCGTTCGTCTCTTCGAGCGCGCGGGTTTTCTGCTTCGACCGCTCAAGCTCGCTCGTCAGCGCGTTGCGCCGCGTCTCGAGCTGCGTGATGATTCTGTTGAAAGCGTCCGCGAACGGACCGAGATAGTCGGCGCGCTGGTGGTATTCGCCCTGCGCGACGCTCTCCGTCTGCCAGACGAGTTGCTTCAGCGTCGCGCCGAGAGAGCCGATTCTTCCGGCAATCGGGTTTTCCGGGGAGACGCACTCCGTATCGAAGTCGCCGTCGGCGAACAGCGCGATTTGCCGCTGAAGCTCTTCGACGTACTCTTTGAGCTTGAGAAGTCCGCTCCCAAGCTCCGTAAAATCGGCGGAAAGAGCCGCCGCGTCGAGCGAAGCGCGGTGCGGTTCGTACAGCATATCCCGCAGGAACGTATAAATCAGTTCGACGGAACCGTCCATTAAGCAAATCTCCTTATCGCGAACGTATCGCCTTATTTACTAATCTACCACATTTCCGGCGCGTTGTCAATTGCGGAGCTTGAATTTAGGAAAATATATTGTAATCGTGCGCCGCATATGGTACAATATCCGCGGACCGGGGTCTGCTCAGGATTATATACCGCGACGGCGTAAACGCCTGCGGTATTGTCCGCAAATAACCGGAGGAGGTACGCATATGAAAAAAACCAAACGCATACTTGCGACAGTACTCGCGCTGACGCTTGCGTTCGCGCTGTTCGGGTGCGGCGGCGCGTCAGGCGGCGGGGATTACGGCGGCGAAGAAACGGAAACTGAGGCGAACATACCCGAAGACCCGGGCGTCGGCGACCGTTTCACATTCGGTATGTTTGACGGAAATCCGATAGAATGGCGCGTGCTTGACGTTGCGGACGGCAAGGTGTTGGTGATTTCGGAGGAAATATTGACGCAGCAAATGTACTACAAAAACCTGCTTTCCGTAACCTGGGAGACGAGCGACATACGGAGCTGGCTGAACGGCGAATTCTATACCGCGGCGTTCGGAAGCGGCGACCGGGACAAAATCGCGGAGACAGAGGTCGGGAATCCGGACAGCGAAGACTACGGAACGCCGGGCGGCAATGACACTGCCGACAAAATTTTTCTGCTCAGCCTCGACGAGGTGAACCGATATTTTGCGGATTACGCCGACCGCGCCGCGACTTATGAACAGCAGATAACCTGGTGGTGGCTCAGATCGCCCGGTTCGCTTGATTACTTCGCCTCGCGTATCGGCGGAGTCGGCGACGTCTTTACCGGCGGCGCCGTGGTCAACGCCCCTGACGGCGGCGTGCGCCCCGCTATGTGGATAAATCTCTGACCGCCGCCGCATACAGAAAGAGCGGACGCTTTCGCGTCCGCTTCGCGCTTGCTATATGCCGAGCTTTTCCCTGACCCACGCGACGCACCGCGCGATGTTATCCCCGCTGTTGAAGCGCGTATCGCCGTGAGTGTAGCCCTCGAACTCCTCGAGTATCACGCGGTCGGCTCCGGCGGCTGACGCAATCGTTTCCGCGAGCTTGCGCGAGCACTCGACCGGCACGATTTCGTCCGCGACGCCGTGCTGAAGCAGAACCGGAGGAACATCTTTGTCAATCCACGCGTCGGGACCCGCGAAGTACGCGAGATTCTCGTTCTCCCGCGCGTTTACGCCGAGGAAAATGTCCGCGTAGTTGTCCATTTTGAACTCCGTGCCGTCCGGCAGCTTCATACCCGGAGTTTCGTCGGTGAACTTCGACTGCAAGACGAGGTCGCCCACGCCGAACCAGTCGAGCACCGCCTGTACAGAGCCGTCAACGTCCGCCCAGCCGAGCGAAGCGTCATACAGCGCGGGATTGTTCGGCTGCACCGCGCCGAGAATCGAGTGATACCCTCCGGCTGAGCCGCCGGCGGTTACGAATTTCGCCGGGTCGAGCTTGTATTTCGCGGCGTTCGCGCGGCAGAAGCGTATTGCGGCGCGGAAATCGAACACCGGGTTCGGGAACAAACCGTCCGGGTCGTATCCGCCGCCCGGAAGCTGTGCGCAGAGCCGCTGTTCGACCGAGACGAGCGCGAAGCCCTCCGGAATGAAGTCGAAGTACGCCGCGACCTGCATATCGTTTTTCGCGCCGCCCCAGAACGCGCCGCCGTGTATCGCGATTATCGCCGGGAACGGACCGTCCCCGGTTTCCGGGAGGTAAATATCGAGTTTGCGCGACGGGTGCGGCTTCGCGGGAGTGTAGTCCACGTCGAGCCACTTGCGCGTGATATTCGACGCGTCAATGAGCGGCATAGCGAAGCCGCCCGCGGCGGAATCGACGGGCAGAAATTTTACATAGGGCATAATTATTATCCTCCGTATTTCGGTCTGCTTCGGCAAATATGTACTATCAGTACTATAGCATTTGCCGCGCGCCGTGTCAACCGCATTTTTCGTTCGCGCGGACGCTTTACAAAAGCCGGGATAGTTGATATACTGTCGCTTGTTTACCGCTCGGTCGGGCGAAGTTTTCCCTGCGCTCAATGTTTTTCGCCGCGTGCGGGTTGCGCCGCTTGCGAGCGGCGGGAACGCCCCGGGGGAACCACAGGGGGACAAGCCCCCCTATGGCTCCCCCGGACCCCCTCTGACCCCCTTGGACGCGAAAATGGCGTTCGCTCCGCTCACTTTCGGTCGTTGCACAGCACAGCCGCACGCTGCGGAGCGCAGTTGAAGACTGCGGGCGCGCGGCAGACAGTGGGCAGGCATTTCGGCGCAGACGCGTCTCACGGAAGCGGCGTTGTGCCGAAACTGTTAGCGACAGAGGGCTTGCCCGACCGAGCGGTTAATTGCGCCGCGCACAGTGCGGCTACCCGCCGCAACGACCCTGCGCGAACAGCGTGAGCGCGACTTGCGTTCCCCTAAGCCAAGGGGAGAGTGCAGAGAGGGGGCGAGCGGCGTTTGAGCCGCCCCCTCTTTGCTCCTCACCGTCCGCAGACGGTGATACCCGCCCGCGGCGAACGCCCCGCGCTCCGCAGAGTGCGAAATCCAACCCCGCTTGCGACGGCTAATAAATCCAGACAAATGAGGAAGCATATGAAACGAATCCGTTTCGCAATCCTGACGGCGAGCGTCGTACTCGCGGTTTTCCTCGCGTACTCGAACGCCGCGGACTCGCGGTTCAGCCTGTATTCCGCGCCGAAAGATATGTACGTTTCGCCGGAAGCGCAGTCGGTATTCTATTCGGCGGCGGACGCGGGAGCGATAACGGACGGTGCGACCGGATACCGCGGCGCGGTTTTGGAGTCGTATCAGTTCGATTTGCAGCCGGGCAAATATGACTTCACGCTGTACGCGACCGGCGGTGTGAACGGATACTTCGAGCTTTACAGCCCGATTTACACGGCGGAGGACGGTTCCGCGGGGCGCGTGTTCGCAAGCGAGGGCATACGCTCCGGCTCGACCGCGATGTCGTACTCCGCGGGCGACATAATCCGCGGGGCGCGGCTTCGCGTTGTGTACGGCGGCGGCGCGCTGACGGTCTTCCGGACGGCGGGAAGCTCGCGCGGATTCGTGTTTTGGGACTCGTTCGCGCTGTTCGCGCTGACGGTTATCGCGGGCGCGGTTATCGTCCTGTTCCTCGGAAAGAAAAAGAATCCGCTCGAAAGCGACGCGGACGGCGCGGCGGGAACCGCGCTTGTCCTGCTCGCCGCCGTAATAGCGACGCTGCCGATTTGCCGGTTCTCGCTTCCTTACGCGCACGATATTCTGTTCCATATGGCGAGAATCGAGGGCGTTTACGAGTCGCTGAAGTCCGGACAGTTCCCGGTGCGGATGGGCGCGACGTTTATGAACGGACTCGGTTACGCCGACCAGACGATGTACCCGCCGCTGTTCGTATACTTCCCGGCGGCTCTGCGGCTTCTGCGCGTCTCGCCGGTTGTGAGCTACCAGCTTTTCATACTCGCAATCAATACCGCGACCGCGCTCGTCTCGAAATATGCGTTTACGAAGCTTACGAAAAGCCGAGACGCGGGTACCGCGGCGTCGCTCGCGTACACTCTCGCGGCGTTCCGGCTCATCTGCGTACTGACGCGGGCGGCGGTGGGAGAGCTGCTCGGAATGGTGTTTCTGCCGCTCGTACTGCTCGGTATGTACGAGCTGCTGTTCGCGGAAAAACCGCGCATACGGCACCTCGTGCTCGGTTTTACCGGAATCGTCAATTCGCACCTTGTGACGCTCGACGTCGCGTGTATACTGTCCGCGGTGTTCGTCGTCGCGAATTTAGGGCGGCTGCTCGAAAAGCGCAGACTGCGGACGCTGCTCCTTGCCGCGGGAATCACGCTGCTGCTGAACGCGTGGGTCATATTCCCGGTAGTCTCGCTGTCGCTGTCAGGACTGCGCGTCACCGCGTCGCTGTACAACTCCGGGGAGGACGCGGTCTATCCGTTCGAGATGTTCGCGACGTTTTTGAGAGCGGACGGGCTGTCCGAGAATCTGCACCAGTCGGCGACGGCGATGCCGCTGTCCGTCGGCGGAATCTTCGGACTCGGCGCGCTGCTGTTCATAGTTACCGGCATACACGAACGCCGGGCGCGCCGCGCGGAGCTTGCGTCCGCGCCGCCGGAACCGGAAAGCGGACTGCCTGCGCAGTCCGGCGATACGCCGGAGCGGGAGAGCGTCGCGACGGAATCCGCGCCGCCGGAAGCCGCCGCGCAGTCCGGCGAACCGCCCGCCGCGGAACGCGCGCTTACGCCTGAACCCGCGCCGCCGGAGATGCTGACCCGCGACGAAAAGCTCGGCAGACGTTTGCTGACCGTCGCCGCGCTTTCGCTGTTCATCGCGTCCACGCTGTTTCCGTGGAACCTCGTACGCAAAATTCCGGGACTCGGCGGGCTGCTCTGCGCGGTGCAGTTTCCGTGGCGGTACTTCGGAGCCGCGTCCGCCGCGCTCGCCGTCGTACTCGCGCTCGCGCTGACGCGCGCGCTCGGCAAACTGACCGCGCTGATGCGGACGTTCGTCTGCTTCACGGTTATCGCGCTCGCCGCCGCGCCGTATATTGATATGTATATGCAGAACAAGAACATCGGAACCGACTTGCAGGACAAGTTTTCTCAGGTCACGACGACCTATTTCGGCGGCGGCGAGTACGTCCGCGAGGGAACCGACTTCGCGGCTCTGCGCGCGCGCGGCACCGCCGTCGTGAAATCGGACGATACCGCCGCGGTTTCGGACTTTACGAAGCTGTACGGCGACGTCGGGTTCACGGCGGACATTGCCGGCGGCGAATGGGTCGAGGTGCCGCTGTACTGGTATCCCGGCTTTACGGCGTACGCGGACGGCGCGGAGCTTGCGACGGAGTCCGGCGAGTTCGGCGCGGTCAGAATCACGCTTCCGGAGACGGCGGGACGTTACGGCGTGACGCTCGGATGGCGCGCGCCGCCGTCATACCGCGCCGCGGAGGCGGTCTCTCTGCTGACCGCAGCGTCGCTCGCCGCGGTAATCCTGATACGAAAGAAACGGTTCGGCGCGATTCCCCAAAAGTAGTGCGAATTCGACAAAACTCGTTCTTTACAAAGGCTTCCGAAGCGCGTATGATTCAGGTACAGCTTATCCAACGCAAGCTCATATCTTTATCCCACAACCCTTTTTTGCCCCGCACAGCAATGTGCGGGGTATTTTTTTTACCGCCCGGGTTATTTACCGCTTGGTCGGGCGAAGCCCTCCCTGCGCTCCGTGCTCACTGCGTTCGCACAGGGAACGCGCCTGCGGGCGCGGAGCCGGCTGCGCTCCGTGCTTATTTACCGCTTGGTCGGGCGAAGCCCTCCCGTCGCTCCGTGCGGCTTCGTTTTGCCTTGCGGTATCGCCTTATTTTACTAATCTACCGGTAAGAGTTGCCGCACATAAGCGCGGCGAAACGGCTAATCCTAACCGCAGTAACGCTGAAAAGGAATGGTCACAACTATGAAACACAAGCCGAAAAACGGAGCGGCGCGCGCGGACCGGCTGCGTTTGCCGCGCGGGCTGACGCGGTCGCGCGGTATGACGCTGCTCGCGGTATACGCGCTTGCCGCGCTCGCGGTGCTGAGCGGGTTCATCTATAAGTCGCACCTCGCGAACGAGAACTACAAACGCGCGGTAACGAACGGATACCGCTCGGCGTTCAACAGCGCGGCTGCGAGCATAACGACGCTCGACAACACGCTGCAAAAGGCGGCTGTTTCGGGTACGGGGGCTATGCTGACCGAGACTTGTACCGAGGTTTACGGCGCGGCGATGAGCGCGAAGCAGGCTCTCGGCGAGCTTCCGAACTCAGACCGCGCGTTCGAGAAAACCTCCGGCTTCGTCACGCGCGCCGGCGACTACGCGTTCTCGCTGCTGAAAAAATCCGCGCGCGGCGAAAAGCTCTCGGAAGGGGAGACCGCGAACCTGAAATCGCTGTCGGAAACCGCGTCCGTGCTGTCGCAGAATCTGCTCGAGCTTGCGGGCGAGGTCAACGACGGCAGACTTAAGCTCGGCGACCTTGACCGTCTCGCGCGGGAAGCGGACGCCGGCGACGGCACGGGCGCGCTCGGCGGTCGTATGAAGTCCGCGGAGGAGGAGTTCCCGGAGATGCCGACGCTAATCTATGACGGACCGTTTTCGTCGCACATTCCGGAGATGAAGCCGAAATTCCTCGAAGGCAAAAGCGACGTTTCCGCCGCGGACGCGAAGAAAGCCGCCGAAAAGTTCACCGGACTTTCCGGGCTTTCGGACGACGGCGAGCGCGCGGGCAACCTGCCGGTTTATGTATTCTCCGCGCCGGACGGAGACGGCTCGGCGAGTATCGAGGTGTCCAAAAAAGGCGGGGTCGTGGTCAACATTTACTCGTCGCGCGTACCGTCCGCCGCGGCGACGTCCGGCAAGACCGCCGCCGCGACCGCCGCAAAATATCTCGCGGAACACGGGTTCAAAGATATGCGCGAGAGCTATCGTATGACGACGGACGGCGTGTGTACCGTCAACTTCGCGGCGACCGCGGACGGCGTTATACTGTACCCGGACCTCGTCAAAGTGGTCGTCGCGCTCGACACCGGAAAGGTCTCCGGCTTCGAGGCGCAGGGCTTCGTTATGCACTCGCACGCGCGCGAAATCCCGCCGCCGGGAGTGACCGCGGACGAGGCGCGGGCGAAAGTCTCGCCGGGGCTGACGGTTCTCTCGGACGGGCTTGCGGTGATTCCGACCGCGGGCAAAAACGAGGTGTTCTGCCGCGAGTTCAAATGCGAGAACGGGGACGGTCGGCACTACGTCGTCTATATCAACGCCGAAACAGGCAGCGAGGAGCGCATTTTCGTACTCATCGAGGACGAAAACGGAACCCTCGCCGTATGACGGAACAACAGCTCGGTACGGGTAAAGCGGGGCTTTGCGCGTACCGGGCGGTACTTAAAGTATCGCGTACCGCCGCAAAAATTCGGTGTTGACAAGTACGCGCGTTTGTGCTATACTTCCGAAGCCGCGTTTTCGGGGCTTATTTAAGCGGCTGTGACCGAAAAGTCAGGTCCGCCCCGCGGAGCGAGTCTTATTTATGAGGGAGTAAACCACTTGGCAGCGATTATTGAAACCGGCGGAAAACAGTACCGCGTTTCCGAGGGAGACGTGATTTTCATCGAAAAGCTCGACTCCGAAGCCGGAAGCGGCGTCGTCTTCGACAAGGTCGTCGCAATCACGGGGGACGCGGCGAAGTTCGGCGCGCCTTATGTAGAGGGCGCGAAGGTCACGGCGACAATCGAGAAAAACGGCAGGTCAAAGAAAATCATCGTCTACAAAATGCACCCGAAAAAAGGGTACCGCCGCAAGCAGGGACACCGGCAGCCCTATACGCGCGTGAAAATCGATAAGATTTCCGGTTAGGAGGGAACTATAAAATGGCACACAAAAAAGGTATGGGTTCGACCAAAAACGGTCGTGACAGTCAATCCAAGCGTCTCGGCGCGAAGCGCGCGGACGGTCAGTTCGTCCTCGCCGGCAACATTCTCGTCCGTCAGTGCGGCACGAAGATTCACCCGGGAGACGGCGTGGGACTCGGCTCCGACTACACGCTGTTCGCCCTGCGCGACGGCAAGGTGCGGTTTGAGCGTCTCGGACGCGACCGCACGAAAGTCAGCGTCTACGGCGCGGAGTAACCGCGGACAAACAGCAACAAAATGCAACAAACGGAAAACGGGCGGCTTATGCCGTCCGTTTTTTTGCGCGGTTACTAAAGTTTTCCGAAAAAACGCTTTACATTTTCGGGATTGTTTGTTAAAATACATAGTAGGTCATTATGCAAACAGGAGGAATACAGTCAATATGCCATTGAAGAGAATTATTCTGAGAATCAACGGAGTCGAACGCCCGGTTGTCTGCGACCCGGAGAAGGATTCACTCGCCAAAACGCTGCGTAGAACAGGTTACACCGGCGTTAAGGTCGGGTGCGGCACCGGAGTCTGCGGCGCGTGTTCCGTGATTCTGAACGGACAGGTCGTCCGTTCGTGTACGCGAAAAATGAAGAGCGTCGAAGAGTATTCCGAGATTACTACAATCGAGGGAATCGGTACGCCGCAGCATCTGCACCCGCTTCAGCAGGCGTGGATTTACTACGGCGGGGCGCAGTGCGGCTTCTGCTCGCCGGGGTTCATCGTCTCGGCGTATCAGCTGCTCGCGGAGAACGCAAGCCCGTCGCGCGAGGACGTTCGCGAGTGGTTCCGCCGTCACCGCAACGTCTGCCGCTGCACTGGCTACAAGCCGCTTGTGGACGCGGTTATGGCGGCGGCGGAAGTCGTGCGCGGCGAAAAGTCGGCCGAAGAACTTGAGTACGAGCTGGGCGACCGCGACATTTACGGTTCGGCGCAGCCGCGCCCGACCGCGCTCGCGAAAGTCACCGGACTCACCGACTACGGCGACGACGTTAAGCTCAAAATGCCGGAGGGTACGGTTCACCTTGCGCTCGTGCTGTCAACCGTTCTGCACGCGAAGATTGTTGACATCGACACGGCGGAGGCGGAGAAAGCTCCCGGCGTCGTCAGAGTACTCACCGCGAAGGACGTCCGGGGGACGAACAACCTCGCCGCGCCGGCGCGCGTCCCGCGGCAGAAAGGTCAGGGGCAGACGGATTTCCCGATTTTCGCCGATAAAATCATCAACCGGCGCGGCGACGTGGTCGCCTGCGTCGCGGCGGACACGGAGGAACACGCCCGGGCGGCGGCGAAGCTCGTGAAGCAGAATCTCGAAATCCTGCCGAGCTATAAGACGTACGTCGAGGCGGTGCAGCCGAACGCGGTTCAGCTGCACGAGACGCTGCCGAACTACTATATGCAGGCTCCGCTGTTCAAGGGAGAGGACACCGAGGAGTTGTTTGACGGCGCGCCTTATGTCGTCGAGGGCAGCTTCCACAGTCAGCACGAGCCGCACCTCCCGATTGAGCCGGACGTTATGCAGGGATACATCGGCGACGACGGAATGGTTACACTGCAAGGCAAATTCCAGTCAATCGACGAGACGCGGGACGATATTTCGCGCGGCTGCGGAATCCCGAAAGACAATCTGCGGCTTATCAACAACCCGGTAGGCGGTTCGTTCGGGTACGCCACAAGCCCGAATATCGCGTCCGTAGTCACGACGGCGGTGCAGACGCTCGAGACTCCGGTGACGATTACGCTGTCGTACGAAGAGTTCAACCACACGACCGGGAAACGCTCCTCGACGTTCTCGAACGCGCGCATCGCCGCGGGCAGCGACGGTAAAATCCTCGCCGCGGAGTATGACGTCGCGCTCGACCACGGCGCGTATGCCGTCGTCGCCGGCAACATTTTCAACAACCTGATTTCCGTCGCGTTCCACGGATATAACGTGCCGAATATCAAGGCTCTCGCCCGCGGCGGAGCGTCAAACAACGCGTTCAACACGGCGTACCGCGGTTTCGGCGCGCCGCAGATTTACACGACGACGGAAGCCCTCGTCGATATGCTCGCGAAAAAAATCGGCGCGGACCCGTTCGAGTTCCGCGCGGATAATCTGATGAAGCCGGGCGACACTACAATCAACAGCGTCGAGCCGTACGACTACGACGCGTATCCGAGACTTTACGAAAAACTGCGCCCGGTCTACGAAGCGTACAAAAAGGAAGCGCGGGACGCGAAGAAAGCCGGACGCAACGTCGGCGTGGGCGTGTCGCAGGGCGGGTTCCTGATTACAATCGGTTTCGTCGATCAGGCGAACGTCGCGCTCGAGCTTACCGAAACCGGAGTGACGATGTTCAACACCTGGGAGGATATGGGGCAGGGCGGCGACATAGGCTCCGTAACGCACACGATTAAGGCTCTCGCGCCGCTGAAGCTGAAGCCGGAGCAGGTGCGCCTCATTATGAACGACAGCAAGGAATGCCCGGACACCGGACTCGCCGCCGCCTCGCGCAGCCACTATATGGCGGGCAACGCGACGATTGACGCGGCGAATCAGCTGCTCGGCGCGATGCTTAAACCCGACGGCGGATACCGCACTTACGCCGAAATGACGGCGGAGGGTATCCAGACAAAGTATATAGGGCACTACGACCAGATGGGTCTCGGACTGCCGCCCGGACCGAGTCCGAACACCGGCGTGGGCGAGAAGAACCCGACCTATATGTACTGCGTCAACACTGCGCTCGTCGAGGTCAACACGGAGACCGGCAAGGCGCAGGTGCTGCGCTATACAATCGCGGCGGACGTGGGTACGATCGGCAACAAGCTCGCGGTGGACGGTCAGGGTTACGGCGGACTGTCGCACTCGATCGGCTTCGCGCTGTCCGAGGACTACGACGCGGAGGATAAGCACGGCAATATGGCGGGCTGCGGAATCCCGACAATCGATATGATTCCGGACGATTTCAACCTCATATTCGTCGAGACCCCGCGCGAAAACGGACCTCACGGTTCGTGCGGCTGCTCCGAGGTGTTCCAGTCGTCGAACCATATGGCTGTCATCAACGCAATCGAGGACGCGTGCGGCGCGCGCGTGTACTCGCTCCCGGCGACGCCGGACAAGGTTAAGGCGGCAATCGACGCGGTCAGAGCAGGAAAAGACGGAGTCCCGCCGAAGTACTATCTCGGCACGGACTTCGAGGAAGAAATGGAGCTTATCAAGGCTAACCCGATTTAGCCGGGCGGAATATGAGTATACTCCCCGTCTCCGGCGGGGAGTATACCGCAAGTAGGCGGCGTTTTGACGAAACAGCGAGCGAAAGGCTGGCGAAGCGCGGCGGAGCGGATAAGCATTTCGGCAAAGACGCGTCCCGCAAGCGCGGCGTTTTGCCGAAACATCGAGCGACAGGCGGGCTTAGCCCGGCGGAGCGGTTAATGATTACGGACGGCAACAAAATCGAGCTGTGGCAGGAGGTTCATTGAAACAACAGGAAGCGATTGCGTACACCGAGCGGTGCTTCGGGGGACAGCCGGCGAGCTGTACCTCCGCTTGCCCGTTCGGACTCGACATCCGCGCTTTCCTCGAAAAAACAGGGCGCGGCAGGTGGAAACAGGCTTACAGGCAGCTCCGGAACGCGGTCGTGTTCCCGGCTGTCACGGCGGAGCTTTGCCCCGCGCCTTGCCGAACCCGCTGTCAGCGCACGGAGACCGGCGACGAGCCGATAAACCTCTCCGGAATCGAGCGCGCGGTCGTACGGTACTCGCCGGAGAAACACGCCGAAAACTATGTGATTCCCGCGAAAAACGGGAAAATCGCCGTGGTCGGAGCCGGACTTTCCGGGCTTTCCGCCGCACTCGCGCTCGCGCAGAAGAAGTTCGCGGTGACGCTGTTCGACCGCGCGGACGGCTGGGGCGGCGTTCTGCGTACCCACGCGAATTTTGCCGTGTTCGACGCGGACTTCGCGCTCGCATACGAGAACGAAACCGTCGAAAAACGGTTCGGCACGGAGATAAAGTCGCCCGGCGAGCTTGACGGATTCGACGCGGTGTTCCTCGCGACCGGAGACGGCGGCGGGGACTTCGGACTTGCGGCGTCTTTCGACCCGGAGCTTCACGCGACGGCGGATCCGCGCGTGTTTCTCGGCGGCGGACTCGTCGGCGAGGACGCGATGAGCGCGATTGCGGGGGCGGTCGCCGCCGCGCGCACTATCGAAGTGTTTCTCGCGACCGGAAAGGCTTCCGCGACTTATGCCGACCTGAAAAAACCGGACTGCTCCCGCTATGTTGACCACGACGGCGAGCCGTCCTCGCCGCTCGTCGCCGAAAGCGCGGACGGATACTCCGGGGACGCGGCTCGCGCGGAGTCGCTGCGCTGTATGCAGTGCGACTGCAACCGCTGTATGGCGGGGTGCGAGATGCTCGCGCGGTTCCGCAAGCCGCCGCGGAAAATCTCATCGGAGGTGTACTCAGACGAGGGCGCGGCTCCGCCGTACTCGACGCACATTATAACGCGGGAAACCTACTCCTGCAATGACTGCGGGTACTGCAAATCCGTTTGCCCCGAGAAAGTGGACATCGGCTCGCTGCTGCATTTGTCGCGCGTATCGCGGTTTGAAAACGGAACCTCGGCTCCCGCGCTGCACGATTTCTGGCTACGCGAGATGGACTTCAACACGCACGGCGCGTCGTTCGTGTCCGCCGGAGCCGGGCGCGGAACCTGCGAATACCTGTTTTTCCCGGGGTGTCAGCTCGGGGCAATGCTTCCGGAACAGGTCGAGAGCGCGTACAAATACCTCAATGCGAAATACGAAACCGGGGTATTCCTCGGGTGCTGCGGCGCGCCGGCTTACTGGGCGGGACGCGACGATCTGCTGAACGGCAATCTCCGCGGAATCCGCGACGCGTGGGAGACGCTCGGCAAGCCGAAGTTCATACTCGCGTGCGCGTCCTGCGACCGGTTTTTCCGCGAGCTGATGCCTGAAATCGAAACGGCGACGCTATATGAGCTGCTCGACCCGAACGACTTCGCCGCGTCCGAACCGTACGCCGCCGCGGTGTTCGACCCGTGCGCCGCTCGGGACAACGACGCAATGCGCGGCGCGGTGCGCGCGCTCGCCGCGCGGTCGGGAATCGCGGTTTCCGAGCTTACGGAACAGGGAAAGTGCTGCGGTTACGGCGGACTGATTCGCGAGGCGAATCCGACGCTGTACAACACCGTCGTTACGAACCGTATAGAAGCGAGCGAAAAACCGTATATCGTGTACTGCGCGAACTGCCGGGACGTGTTCAGGTCGAAAGGCAAGGAGTGTACACACATACTGGAAACTATTTTTGGTCAAAGCAGTAAAAACGTTACTTTTATTGCTCAAAAACGTTATAACAGCATTAAATTAAGGGGAATTATGTATGAAATTACCGGTACACCAGTAAGAAATACAGAACAAAATCCGTGGGATACGCTCAAGCTTGCGCTTGCACCGGAAGTCGCCGAGCGTATCGACCGCAAGCTAATCGGCGGCGACGAGCTGCGCGAGGCAATATACAACGCCGAAAACGGCGGCGGCGCGTTCGGGTCGGACGACGGCGAAATCCAGTGCAAACTCACGCGCGGCGCGCTGACTTACTGGGTGCGGTACCGCAAAAACGGCGGCGCGTTCGAGGTGCTCGACGCGTTTTACCACCGTATGAAAATCGCGGGGACGGCGAAGTGAGCGCGCTCAAATGCGTAAAATGCGGCGTTGAGCTGAAGCCGAAAAAGACGATGTTCGAGTATCTCGGCAACACGTTTTCGCACGAGGTGCCGGTCTGCCCGGAGTGCGGCGAGGCGTACATTCCGCAGGAGCTTGCCGAGGGGCGGATGCGCGAAGTCGAGGAACAGCTGGAGGACAAATGAGCGTTGCGGTAAAGCCCGGCGCGCCGCTCCGAGTTGCGAGCCGTACGCGGTCGGTGTGTCCGGTATGTCTCGCGGCGGTTGACGCGAGGATAGTCACGGACGGCGAAAACTACTGGCTTCGCAAGTCCTGCGCGGAACACGGAGCGTTTTCCGCGATAGTCTGGCGCGGCGGCGGCGAGTTCGCCGACTGGTGGCTGCCGACTCCGAAACCGACCGTCCCGCGGGACTGTCCGGCGGACTGCGCGGACTGCGGCGAACACCCGCAGGGCACCTGCTGCGCGCTCGTCGAAGTCACGCCGCGGTGTAACCTGCGCTGCCCGGTCTGCTTCGCGGACGCGGGAGACGGTGCGGCGGAACCGACGCTCGGCGAACTCGAACGCGAGTTCCGCTCGCTCGCGGAGAACGGAAACACGTTTGTACAGCTCTCCGGAGGCGAGCCGACGGTGCGGGACGACTTGCCGGAAATCGTTGCGCTCGCAAGAGTTTGCGGTATGGAGACTGTGCAGATAAATTCAAACGGACTGCGGCTTGCGCGGGAGCCTGACTTTGCGGCAAAGCTCGCGGACGCGGGTGCGGACTTCATATTTATGCAGTTCGACGGCACAAGACCGGACATATACGAAAAGCTCCGCGGCGCGGACGTTCTCGCGGACAAGCTCCGCGCGGTTGAGGTTTGCGCGCGGCTGAAGCTCGGCGTGACGCTCGTACCGACCGTCGTACCCGGCGTGAACGACGACGACGTCGGCGGCATTATAGACTTCGCGCTGTCGAACAGTCCGGCGGTGCGCGGAGTGCATTTTCAGCCGGTAAGCTACTTCGGGCGCAATATCGCCGCGCCGGAGGACGGCGACCGGATTACGCTGCCCGAGGTACTGCGGAAAATCGAAGAGCAGACGGCGGGGAAGCTGAAAATCCGCGACTTCGTTCCGTCCGGCTGCGACCACCCGCGCTGCGGTTTCCACGGCGACTTTGTCGTTCTGCCGCGCGGCGGACTTATCAAGCTGACAAAAAAATACGACCCGCAAGCCCCGTGCTGCGGGGATGCGCACCTGAAAAACAGGAACTTCGTCTCGCGCCGCTGGAAGCGCGCGGAGGATGCGGACGCGCCGTCCGACGATGCGGACTTTACGGAGCTTGAGAGCTTCGCGTCGCGCGTCAGGACGCACGGCTTCACGATTACCGCTATGGCGTTTCAGGACGCTTGGACGCTCGACCGCGACCGTCTCGCGCGGTGCAGTCTGCACGTCGCAAAGAACGGACGGACGGTGCCGTTCTGCGCGAAATACCTTACCGCGCAATGCTGACCGAGCCGAAGTTTCGCCACCCGGGCGGGCGCAGCCTGACGCTGCGCGCCGCGCGTCTCGCCGGAATCGCGCGCGGAGACGCGGTACTCGACATAGCCTGCGGGGACGGCGCGACGGTCGCGCTTCTGCGCTCGACGCACGGCGCGAACGCCGTCGGAGCCGATATTGCGGCGGAAGGCGCGGATTTTATCGTTCGCGCGGACGCGTCGGCTCTGCCGTTTCGCGGCGCGGAATTCGGATTCTGCTTTATGGAGTGCGCGCTGTCCGTGATTTCGGACCGCGAAGCCGCGCTGTCCGAAGCCGCGAGGGTACTGTCGCCGCGCGGCAAACTTGTTTTCAGCGACTTGTACAACAGGCGCGGGGAGACTCCGTTTACGCTTGACGGACTGCGCCGAATGTTCGCGGACTCGGGTTTCGCCGTGCTTTTCGAGGAAGACCACACGCCCGCGCTCGTAACCTACGCCGCGGAAAACCCGGACTGCGCCTGCGAATTCGGCGGAGCGCGCGGACTCGGGTACATTCTGATGGTCTGCGAAAAGGAGCCGCAAGCGTGAAATCGCCGCTCGACGAAATCGTCGCCGCCGACGCGGGCGGTACGGACGCGGAACCGGTACTGCGCTACCGCGGAGAAAAGCTGCGCGAAACGCTCGGAACCGCGCTTCGGAGCCGGTTTTACCGCGAAAAGTTCAAAAACGCGGACGTTTCGGAACTTTTCGGAGCGTTTTCACAGATTCCGCTGACTCGTGCGGCGGACGTCGCCCGGGAGTCGGAAGCTTTTTTGTGCGTCAAGCCGGACGAGGTTTCGCGCGTCGTGACTCTGCGAACCTCCGGCACGACCGCAAGCCCGAAGCGGCTGTTCTTCACGGACGGCGAAATCGCGCGCACGGAAGACTTTTTCGCACGCGGAATGACCGCGATGACGCGGCGCGGCGGGCGCGTTCTGATTTTTCTGCCGCGCTCCGGGGACGACGGCGTTACGGACATACTCTCCCGCGGACTCGCGCGGTTCGGCTGCGGCGCGTCCGTGTTCGGCGCGGTGACGGACGCGGACGCCGCGCTCGGCGCGATACGCGCTTACGCGCCCGACTGCGTCGTCGGACTGCCGTCGCATATGCTGTACCTCGCGCGGTCGGGCGTCGCCGCGTCCGTCGGGAGCGTACTGCTCTGCTCGGACTATATTTCGCCGTCCGCGGTCGCGGGCATTGAGGACGCGTGGAACTGCCGCGTGTTTTCGCACTACGGACTTACGGAGACGCTGTACGGCGGTGCGGTGAGCTGCGGCGAGGACGGCGGAATGCACGTCTGCGAGACGGATTTGTACTTCGAGATAGTCGGTTCGGACGGCAATCCCGCACCCGACGGAGGTTGGGGCGAGATTGCCGTCACGACGCTGACGCGAAAGGCTATGCCGCTCGTCCGCTTCGCCACGGGCGACGCGGGACGCTTCCTGACAGAGGATTGTCCCTGCGGCAGTAAGGTTCGCAGACTTGACAGAGTGCGCGGCAGAATCGGGAGCGAGCTGCTCTGCGCGCTCGACGACGCGGTACTGCGGCAGCCGGGAGTTCTGCGGTACTCCGTATCCCGCGCCGGGAACGCGCTGACGCTCTCGGCGGACGGCGACGCGGAGGCGGCGCGTTCCGCGGCGGAACCGGTCGCCCGGCGGTTCGGTCTCGCGATAGAGTTGCGGCGCGGCGCGGCGCGTTTTGACGGCGCGGCGAAAAGAGTTATAAAACCAGAATAAAACGGCGCGGCTCCGGCGAAAATCACAGGGGTGATTTTCGTGAAACTTCGCGCAATGAAAAAAACAGGCGCGGCGTCGGTTGCCGCGCTGTTTATTTTTATGCTCTTTTCAGCCGGCGCGGGCTGCGCCGCAAAGCCGCGCGCGGTCAGAACCGCAGCTGTGCCGGACGCCGTAATCGCCGGTGCGGAAGCGTCCGAACCGCAGACCCGGCGCGTCGCGTACGTCACAATCGACGACGGTCCGTCCCGCGAGGTAACGCCGGAGCTGCTCGGCGTACTCGAAAAGCACGGCGTTAAAGCCGTGTTTTTCGTGCTGCCGCACCCGGAACTTGACGGACTCTACAGAGACATACTCGCCGCCGGACACGTTATCGGAAGCCACTCGTACTCGCACGACTATATGACGCTGTACGGCGGCGCGGCGGCGGACTTTGAGCGGGACACGGTCAAAATGCGCGACTGGCTAAGCTCGCGGTATAACGTCGCGCCGTCGCTGTACCGTTTTCCGGGCGGGATACGCAGCCGCCCTGAGGAGACGGTCGCCGAGCGTACGGAAATCCTCGCGCGGCTCGGATACCGGTACTTCGAGTGGGACGTTTCACTCGGCGACGCGGCGGACACGACGCGCGACCCGGAGACGCTGGCGCAAAACGCGCTCGGCGCGGTGGGGGAGCGGGACAGCGTCATAATCCTGCTGCACGATTCCTCGGGTATGACCGCGACTCCCGACGCGCTCGACCTGCTGATAACCGCGCTTAAAACGCAGGGTTTTGTATTTGACACGCTTGATAATTTTGGCGCGTAACGCATAACCGCGAAGAAGGGACATACCTTAGCGGTATGGATACTTCCGCAGCCCTCAATGCTCTAACCGCCGTTAATGCGGCGGTCTGGGGCGCGCCTATGACAATACTGCTCGCGGGGACGCACGTCCTGCTCACCGTAAGAACCCGCGCGGTACAGCGTATGCTGCCGCTCGCGTTGCGGCTGTCAGTAACGCGCGAGGACGGCGCGCCGGGAGACGTTTCGCAGTTTGCCGCGCTCGCAACCGCGCTCGCCGCGACGGACGGTACGGGAAACATAATCGGCGTCGCCGCCGCGGTTAAAATCGGGGGACCCGGCGCGGTTTTGTGGTGCTGGCTCACCGGGATATTCGGTATGGCGACGAAATACGGCGAGGGACTGCTCGCGGTGCGCTTCCGCGTAAAGTCGTCCGGCGGCACGATGACCGGAGGACCGATGTACGCGATAGAGCGCGGACTCGGACTGCGTCCGCTCGCACAGGTATTCGCGCTCGCGGCGATGCTCTGCTCGTTCGGAATCGGAAGCTCGGTGCAGTCGAACGCGCTGACTACCGCGCTTTACGGCGCGTTCGGGGTAAACCGGACGCTCGCGTCGGTCGTCGCGGCGGCGGCTTCTGCGGCGGTTATCCTCGGCGGAGTTAAATCAGTCGCGCGGCTGTGCGGAATCATAGTTCCGGCGTTCGCGGGCGGGTATCTCATCGTATGCGCGGCTGTGATAGCCGTGAACCGCGCGTTTTTACCCGCGGCGGCGGCGGCTATCGTGCGCGGCGCGTTCGGTTTCAACGCGGTCGCGGGCGGCGCGGCCGGCGGCGGACTGATAGCCGCGGTGCGCGCCGGAGTGTCGCGCGGACTTTTCTCCAACGAGTCCGGACTCGGCTCCGCGCCAATCGCGGCGGCGGCGGCGCAGACGGACGAACCCGCGCGCCAGGCGTTGATTTCGATGACCGGCACGTTCTGGGACACGGTGGTAATCTGCGCGATGACCGGCGTTGCGGTCGTAACCGCCGCGCTGCGTTATCCCGAAGCTGCGTCGGGAGCCGGCGCGGCGCGCCTGTCGCAGCTCGCGTTCGCGAACGCGCTGCCGTACGGTCGGGCGGTACACGCGGTAATGCTCGCCGCGTTTGCGTTTTCAACGGTAATCGGCTGGAGCTACTACGGCGAGCGGTGCTGCGAATACCTTTTCGGCGGTCGCGCGGTGACGGCTTACAGGTGCGTATACGTCGCGGCGGCTTTCTTCGGCGGAGTTATGCCGCTCGAGCTTGTGTGGGCGGCGTCCGACTCGCTGAACGCGCTTATGGCTGTGCCGAACCTGATTTCGCTGATTGCGCTGTCCGGAGTTATCGCCGCCGAGACGCGCAGGTTCCGGGGCAGCCGGAGCCGCCTCCGCGCCGCGCGAAAAACACCTCCGGGAGTATAGCTCCCGGAGGTGTTTGCGTTAGGATTTACAGCGCGCTATTTGTCCGCGTTCGGGTTGAAGCTGCCGAACGGGTCGTCCGGTTCCGGAACTTCCTCGTCGCCGGCGTAGCCGTTTTCGGCTTCGCGTTTGTTTTTGCCGCGGTCCCAGGCGCGGAACTCGACCGTGCCGTGAGTTTCCCCGTCCTCCGACGGGAACATCGAGAGAATCGCGTCCTCCGCGGTGGACATAACGCCGTATACGTTCATATCGCGGTCGTATTCGGCGGAGTACACCGCGTCCGCAAGCTCGGCGATTTTGCGCACCGTCGCGGCGTACTTCTCGTTTTCCGGGAAGCTCCGCTGACCGCCGCCGGGCGCGCCGACAGTATGCGAAAACATATGAAACTCGCCGCTTTGCAGTATGACGTACAGGAAGTCGCGCGCAGACCGCGCGGCGACCAGTTTGCCGGATTTCAGCTCCGCGAGCGCGCGGTCGCCGTCGTTCGGCAGCAGCTCGAGATTAACCGTGGGTTCACTCATTCGCGTCGTCCTTTGTTTTATTGAGCGCGCGCTTTCTGAAAACGCGCCGGATAAATATGAAGTATACGACCGCCGCGGCCGCCGCAATCAGCGCGAGCCACGGCAGCGACGTTACGAGCCATTTGAACAGACCGGCGAAGAATCCGCCCACGCCGCGCACCGCGTTTCCGAAGCCGGCGGAGATTTGCCCCCAGTACGACACGACCGGTTCGTCAATCTTTGTGTACTTCGCGACCTCCGTGACGTTCACCGTGACCGTGGAGTACGCGATGCGGTTGTCGAGATTTCTCTGCTCGGCTGTGAGATACTCGATGTTGTACCGCACGTTCGAGAGCTGCGACTCAATCCGGAGCATATCGGATACGTTGTCCGCCTTTTCGAGGTAAGCGAACAGCCGTTCCTCCTCGGTGCGGTACATTTTGAGCCGCGCCTCGACGTCGGTGTACTGCGCGGTGATATTGCTCGCCGCCGTGTTGCGGCTCGTGACGTTGCCGACATTGTCAAGCTCGGACTTTGCGCTCTCAAACGCCGTTGCGGGAACGCGGAAAACGTAATACGCGCTGCGGTAGCCGGACGACTGGTAGTACCGTTCGCTGCCGGAGTCGGAGTACGGCTCGACCGGATAAATGTCGATCGGCTTGCCGGAGACGTAAGAGCTTTCGATTATGCCGCCGAAGCCGTGAATCATCTCCTCAAGCTTGCGGACAGACTCGTCAAAGTCGAGCGACTCAATGTTCGCGCTCGCGGTGTAGATGATTTTCTCGTTTGACAGCAGGACGTTTCCGTCCGACTGCCCGTCGGTTCCGGTAATGTTTCCGCCGTAGCCTTCATCGTATTCGGGCTTCGGCACAGGCGCGCCGGCGGGCGCGTCGTAAGCGGCTTCGCCGGATGCGGCGGATAACTCGCCTGAGTAACCGGTGCCGCCGTTGACGTAACCGCCCGGCGCGGAAGCGTCGGACTTCGTCTGCGCGGCGCAGGATACCGCGGCGAGCAGGAGCAGAACGAGCGCGAGCGTAAGCGACAGCGGTTTTGAGAGCTTTTTCATTTTGAGTACCTCCGGCGTATTTTGTATATTTGGTTCTGTACTCAATACAACCGGGGCAATCTGATTGTCGGGAAGAAGTATAGGCGCGCGCTTTTTCGGGAATAAAACCGAAAGATGCGAAGTACAGGCTGATTACAGTCCGCGGACCGCGTCCGCAGACGCGTTCCCCGTGCGGGATTGCGGGCGCGAAGCGGTGTTTTGCCCGGCAAGCGAATTATTCCCAGTCCCAGACGCGCCCGCCCTTGTAGACCTCGGCGTTCATTTCGTTCGACGCGTCGTAGTTCGCGGTGGGGAACCTGCTGCGCATAAAGTAGAAAAATTCCGCGGCGGAGGTCGTCGTTTCAATCGCTTCATCGGTAGCCGCGAGATAGTCCCGCGTGAAGCGCAGCGAGGAATCGTCAAACGGCATTCCCGGTCTCGCGTGACCCGGAATGTATATCTCAACGTCCATCGCGGCGAGACGGTCGATGTCCGCCGCCCACGCGCGTCTGCCGTCCGCGTCGATTTCACAGGTGAACATATGCGCGTCGTTGAACAGCACGTCCGACCCGTAAAGCGTTTTAATCGACGGAATATACACGACGCTGTTCCATTTCAGGTCGCCCGTAAAGTGCGGCAGAATCTCAATGCGCTCGCCCTCAAGCATTATGACGTTATCTTCGAGCGGCTCAAATTCCACGGTCTTTGTGCAGACGTTGTTGCGTCCGATTTTCGGCTCCCAGTAGTCCATTTTGTCAAAAAACTGCCGGTTTATGACGCGCGAAACCTCCGGCAGGGCGAGCAGCCGGGCTTTCGGGAAGTATTCGGCGATGTGTCCCGCGCCGAAATAGTGATCGGGGTGCGCGTGAGTCGTGTAAACCGCGGCAAGGTCAAGCCCGGTCTCCATAATCTCGGCGGCGACGCGGAGCGCGTTCGCGAGCGTCCACTGCGCGTCAATCAGCACGCACTCGCGCTTGCCGGTAACGAGAACGGAGGCGACTTCCTGCCCCTGCTCCGTCGAAATGCAGGTCAGCGTGGAGAGCTTGTCCGCGCCGTGCTTATCGAGCCTGAACTCCACTACAGATCGACGTCCGCGTAGTCGATATATTCTTCGGGGTGCAGCGCGATGTTGCGCCGGGCGGCGATTTTGTCGCGCGCGGACGCGATAAGCGCGCAAAGCTCGTCGCGGAAAATGTAGAGCGCGACGGCTGCCGCCGCGACCGCGATCGCAACGGCTGAGACGATAATGATGACCCTGTAAGCAGATTTCATAAGAACCTCCGTAATTATTTCAAAATATCTGAAACTTTTTTGAGACTTCCGGCGAATACAGTATTAGACATTAGCCGCGCGGTCGGGCAGCCGGGGTCCCCGCGAAGTCCGCAGACTTCGTGGGGTGAGAAAGCCTTCCTCGCTCTGTGCCCGCAGGCTCGCACGGGGAACGCGCCTGCGGGCGCGGAGCCGTTGTCAGCCGCTCAGTCGGGCAGCCGGGGTGAGAAAGCCTTCCGTCGCTCTGTGCTCGCAAGTTCGCGCTTCGCTTGTCCGTCCGCCGCATTGCGGAAAGCCGGTCAACTGGCTTATAATACCTATTCTACCACATTATTCCCGCGGGCGCAAGAAGATATTACACCGCCGGCGGATACCGCGCGCTAAACCGCCGCCGGGTCGCCGAGGAAGAACGAGATGTAGACGATGTACGCGGCGTACAGCGCGAGGAGAGCCGCGCCCTGTAAGCGGTAGATTTTCTTGCCGATAGCCGTCGGAATCAGGATAATCAGTCCCATCGCGAGCAGTACCGGAACGTCGTACCGCACGGTGTTCGGCGACACGGAAAGCCCGCCGGTTTTGCCGCCGGAGACGAACGAACACAGCGTGAGTATAAGCGTCGTGTCGAGAATGTTCGCGCCGATTATGTTGCCGATTGACAGCGAATTCTGCTTTTTGACGATTGCGGTGATAGCCGTCACAATCTCCGGAAGCGAGGTTCCGATCGCGACGAACGTCAGTCCGACGACGGATTCCGGGATTCCGAGTCCGATTGCGAGCCGCTGTCCGTTATCGACGAGCAGCTTTGCCCCGAGGATAATCGCCGAGATGCCGACTATGAACTTCGCGACGTTAGACACGATACTGCGGCGCGTCTGCGGCACGCGGCGCGGCGCGTCCGCGTCTTTCGCGTAGTGAATGTTGATATACATTGAAATAAGGAAAACAACCAGCAGCACGCCGCCCTCGACCCACGTCAGATTGCCGTTGAGACAGAAAGCCAGCAGCAGAGCCGCCGCCGTTACCATAATCAGCGTTTTGAGCGCGAACAGCTTGTCGCGCACCGCGCTCGGCGTGAACAGCGCGAGCATTGCGAAGCCGAGACCCATATTCGCGGACGGCGAGCCGACCGCGTTTCCGACCGCGATGTCGTTCGAGTGCGAGAGCGTCGCGATCAGCGACGTGAAAAGTTCAGGCGCGGTAGTCGCGAACGACACGAGCGTCGCGCCGATAACGACTTTGGAAATTCCCGTCGCGTCCGAGACCCAGGCGGCGGCGTCAACAAAAAAGTCCCCGCCCTTGATGACGAGAAAAAGCCCGGTGATAAAAAGTCCTACCGCGATGATTGTCGGTGACATAGCAGTCCTTTCCGCCGCTGTTCGCGGCACAGGTTGTATATTAGCACTTTCGGGCGCGGAAGTCAACATTATTAGCCGCGCTCGCGGCGGGAGTTTCGGCGGACGGGCGGTAAATAAAAAATAAAATCCCGCCGATTATTGTTTCTCGCCGACAATACTGCTATAATAACTGTATTCAATATGTCCAGAAGTATGCGGAGGATTGATGAATCAAAAATACAAGCATATATTTCAGCATATAAATATAGGCGGAATCACGTTCCGCTCGCGGCTCGCCGCCGCGCCGATGGGCTTTCCGGACATAACGCCGGACGGCTGTATTGCGCCGGGAATGACCGCGTTTTACGAGCTGCGCGCCCTCGGCGGAGCCGCCGCAGTCACGGTGAGCGAAGCGATGACGCACCCGACCGGGCGCACCCACGGCCGCGTCATAGACCTGACGAATCCGGCGGTTATCGCGTCGCTCACGAACACCGCGCGCGCCATACGGCGGCACGGCGCGGTTGCGTCGCTCGAGCTGAACCACGGCGGGAAGTCCGACACGATGGACGCCGCGCCCGGAGCCGGCAAGTCCGCGTCCGGAGACGGCAAAACATCGATAAACGAGATGAGCGCGGAGCTTATCCGCGAGATTGTGCGCTCTTGCGGCGACGGCGCGGCTGTGGTGAAGCG
>JAITNK010000080.1 GCA_031290515.1 Oscillospiraceae bacterium | reverse complement strand
CGGAGCCGCCCGGTCGGGCGAAGCCCTCCCGTCGCTCAATATTTATCGCACTCTGCGGGCGGGTTGCGCCGCTTGCGAGCGGCGGGAACGTCCCGGGGGGGGGGGGGGGGGGGGGGGGGGGGGGGGGCGGGGGGGGGGCCGCGCGGCCCGCCGCCGGCCGCCCCCCCGGCGGGGGCGCCGCCCCCGCCTGCGCGGCCCCCCCCCCCCCCCCCCCCCCCCCCCCCCGGGTACGCGCGACCGCAGTCGCGCAATCCCGCCCGCGGCGGAAAAATGCTGAGCGACGGGAGGGCTTCGCCCGACCAAGCAAACAATTAGGAGGTACATATACTTTATGAAACGATTCGTAATAAAACGAGTTGCGGCGTCGGTCGCGGCTTTTGCGGTATGCTTAACCTTAATGCTCGGCGTCGCGTCCGCCGGTACTGTGTCGAATTTCCGCGCAGTCCGCGCGTACGACGGACGCTTCGCGGACATATCCGCCCGAGACTGGTACTACGAGTCCGTCGCGTCGGGCTACGAGTACGGCTATTTCGACGGACGCTCCGCCGCCGCTTTCGCGCCGCGCGGCACGGTAACTGTCGCGGAAGCGGTCAAGCTCGCAGTGACGCTGAGCCGTGTGTACAGCACCGGCTCGTGCGATATAAGCGACGGAAGTCCTGTGTGGCACAGTACATATTTCGCGGCGGCGGTTGAACTCGGCATCGTCGGCGAATCGGAGTTTCCGGACAAAAACGCCGCGGTTACGCGCGGGGATTTCGCGAAGCTGTTCGCCCGCGCGCTGCCGGACGAGGTATATTCGCCGCAGAACAGCGTGCCCTGGGGTGCGGTTCCGGACGTGAGGGAGACGTTTTCGTACGCTCCGGCGGTGTATGCGCTCTACCGCGCCGGGATTGTTGACGGCGGCGACTCGCGGCACAATTTCTTCCCGAACCGCACGATAACGAGAGCGGAAGCCGCCGCGATACTGACGCGCATCGTAAAAGCCTCCGAGAGACTTTCGTTCTCGATAGCGGCGAACCCCGCGCCGCTGTCCGGCGACGAGCTTTACGCTGCCTGCGCGCCCGCCGTGTTCAAGCTTGAGCTGTATCTGTACGACGAGAAGCGCACCCCGGAGCGCGAGGACGACGTTCTGATTGGCTACGGCAGCGGGTTTCTGATTTCCCCGAACGGCACCGCGCTCACGAACTGCCACGTCGCGTCGAACTTTGAATACGCCGTCGCGGTATTCGCGGACGGTACGAGCCGCGACGTAGAGGGCATCTACGACCGCGATTTATTCACCGATTCCGCGATAATCAAAATCGCGGGGAGCGGCTTGCCGTACCTGAAAACGCGCGACTCGTCGCAGATACGCACCGGCGAGGACGTGTTCGCAATCGGTTCCCCGCTCGGACTCGGGGGGACGTTCTCGCGCGGGATAATCGCGTCCGCGACGCGCGAGCTTGAGGGTACGACATACATTCAGCTCGACGCTTCGATTTCGCCGGGAAGCTCCGGAGGCGTTCTTATCGACGCGAACGGCTACGCGATCGGCATTACGAGCGCGACGGTCGTCGGAGGGCAGAACCTCAACCTCGCGATTCCGGTGAACACCGCGCTCGCGCTCTCGACCGCGTCGCTGAAGTCCATACAGGCGTTTGAAGCCGCTCTGCCGTACTATCCGCTGAAGTTCCCTACCCCGGACTTCGGCAAATATTCCGGAGAGCAGGCTCTGCTCGTCTCGCGCGACGACTTGTCAGACGAATACTGTTACCGGCTGCAGACGGAGAGCCGTATCGAGGGGTATAAGAAACTGCTCGGGGACAACCGGTTCATACTGGTGCAGTCGCCCGACGGGCAGTTTTCCGATACGGTGTATTACTGCGGGTTCTACGGAACGTACGTCTCTTTCGGAAACTATACGAGAAACGGCGTGACCTATTTCAGGGTTCAGATATTCACGATTTAACGGCGTTTTACCGGCAACGGCAAAATATATTATTAAAGGAGCAAAAAAGTTATGTCAGACAAAGCTGTAATCAAGGTTGAGGGAATGTCCTGCAAACACTGCGCGGCGACCGTTACGAAAGCCGCCGAGGGAGTCGCCGGAGTCAAAAAGGCGAAAGTTGACCTCAAAGCGGGAACCGCGACGCTTACCTACGACGGCGCGGACGAGGTCGTGTCCGCAGTCAAAGCGGCAATCGCCGAAGCGGGCTACGAGGTGTGAGCTGACGTTCCGGGCGGGGGTTAGGTTTCGCTCATTGCGATGAGCGGGGCGTTCGCCGCGTGGCGGGTATCACCGTCTGCGGACGGCGCGGCGCAAAGAGGGGGCGGCTCAAACGCCGCTCGCCCCCTCTCTGCACTCTCCCCTTGGCTTATGGGAACGGAAGCCGCGCTCACGCTGTTCGCGCAGGGTCGTTGCGGCGGGTCGCCGCACACTGCGCGGCGCAGTTGCAGACTATGAGCGCGCGGCGGGAGACTATGATTTTCAACATACCAACAACCGAAGACGGCGGTATGACGCTCGTCAAAGCAGACGAACCGGACGAAGCGGTGCTGACGGCGGCGGCGTCCGTTCCGCTTGGCGTGTTCTTCGAGACGTAAAAGTTAACACTGATTATAAAAAAGAGCGGCGGTTCACATCACCTGTGAACCGCCGCTCCTGCCGTCGGCGCGGTTATATCCGCTCGGCAAGCACCACGGCGTACGCCGCCGCGCCCTCGCCGGAGCCGGTAAAGCCCATTCGCTCCTCGGTCGTCGCCTTTACGCTGACACGGGAAACGTCCGTGCCGAGCGCGTCGGCGGTCGCTTCGCGCATTGCCTGTATGTACGGCGCGAGCCTCGGGGCTTGCAGGACAATCGTAATGTCGCAGTTTTCGAGGCGGTACCCCGCTTCGGCGAGCTTCGCGGCGCACTCGCGTACGAGCGTCGTGCTCGCTATGCCGCGGTACCGTTCGTCGCCGGCGGGGAAGTGCGTACCGAGGTCGCCGAGCGCGGCGGAACCGAGCAGCGCGTCGCACAGCGCGTGAAGCGCAACGTCCGCGTCGGAGTAACCGAGCAGTCCGAAGTCCGACGGGATTTTCACGCCGCAGAGTATCATATCGCGCCCCGCGACAAGCCGGTGAGCGTCGTATCCGAAGCCTATTCTCATTCGTCTGCTCCCAAAAACGCTTCCGCCGCAAGCAAATCGTCGCGCGTCGTGATTTTTATGTTACGGTAACTGCCCTCGGAAATATGCACCGTCGCGCCAATCTTTTCGACGAGCGAGGCTTCGTCCGTGCCGGAACCTCCGGCGGTGAGCGCGGCTTTGAGCAGGTTCGCCTCGAACACCTGCGGCGTCTGCGCCTCGTAAAGCTCCTCGCGGTCGAGCGTCTCGTCCACATAGCCGTGAGCGACGCGCTTGATTGTGGCTTTTACTTTAACCGCGGGAACGGCGGCGTGGTACCGCCGCGCCTTTTCGACCGCGGCGGATATGACGCGCTCCGCGACGAGCGGTCTCGCGCCGTCGTGTACGGCGATGAGACCGGCTTTTTTACTCGCGGCAAACACGCCGTTTTTTACGGAGTCCGTGCGCGTGTAGCCGCCCGCGACGACCCGGGTTAGCTTAGTAATGCCCGAAACGGCTCCGAGCGCGATAAATTCGTCCTCGCGTCCCTCGGAACAGACGAGGATTATCTCGTTTATATGCGGCGAGCTTTGGAACGCCGAGAGCGTCCTTGCAAGCACGGAAACGCCGCCCAGAGGAGCAAGCAGCTTGTCCTCCCCGAAGCGGCGCGACTTTCCCGCGGCGGCAATAACCGCGGATACAAACGGCGGTCTCGGCATTACGCGAATGCCTGGTTGAGGCGGATTTCGACCTCCTCATAGCTCGATTCCTGGGTCAGAACAAGCTCCGAAATAAGTATTTGCTTCGCGGAGTGAAGCATTTTGCGCTCGCCGGTGGAAAGTCCGCGCTCCGTCTCGCGGGCGATTAGTCCCTTGACTACGCGCGCGACCTCGAACAGGTCGCCGCTTTTGATTCTCTGCATATTCTCGCGGTATCTGCGGTTCCAGTTCTGCGTCATCTCGATACTGAGCGCGGGAATGGCGCGGAAAAGCTCGTCCGCGACGCAGGGCGCGCAAATCGGTCTTACACCGACCGCGTCGCAGTTTTCGACGGGTATCATAACCGTCATTCCGCCGCGGAGCCGCATAAGATAATAGCTGCGCGTTACCCCGTTGACGCGCCGGTCTTCGACGCAGTCTATAATTCCCGCGCCGTGAAGCGGGTGCGCGATTTTGTCGCCTATGTTGAACATTGTTACCCCTTACCGAATTTAACGCTCCGAACTTATTGCTTGTACTGATTATACACTAAAATACTTGAATTTACAAGCGTTTCGCGATTATTTTAATTTTTTGGTCAATTCTAACAACTTTTGCGCCCGGACGGAGACGCGCGGCGCGGGCGGTTTCATAATCCGTTTTTTATGAATTTTTAACATTATATCTCTTTTTTTTATCCAAACCTGTGGTATAATGTCCGCAGACCGACGGGCGAAGCCCTTTGGGTCCGCTCAAGATTATATACCGCGACGGCACTAACCCCCTGTGGAAAAATTACCGCACACCGACGGCCCAACCCCTG
>JAITNK010000144.1 GCA_031290515.1 Oscillospiraceae bacterium | reverse complement strand
TTTAATAACGGTATCGGCGCGAAAGACAATCTCATTATCGCGGGCGGCAGTCTGACGGTAAACGCGGCGAACAACGGCATAAAGGGCAAGGACTCCGTCACGGTGCTCGGCGGCAGTATCACGGTCACGGCGGGCAACGACGGTATCCAGACGTCGAACGGTACGGACGAGGGCAAGGGCTGTATCGTCATCGAAGGCGGGACGTTCACGATTGTGTCCGCGCACGACGGGATTCAGGCGGAAACCGCGATGAGTATCAGCGGCGGCACATTCAAAATCACGGCGGGCGGCGGCGCGTCCAAAGCGCAGACCGCCGCGGACGCGAACGCGTCGTCCGACAGCTATAAAGGCATAAAGGTCGCGGCTGATTTGACGATAACAGGCGGGACTTTCACAATCGACAGTCTCGACGACGCGGTTCACTCAAACGGCAACGTTGAAATCGGCGGCGGGACGTTTGCGATAAGCACCGGCGACGACGGCGTTCACGCGGACGGCGACCTGACGGTGAGCGGCGGCAAAATCACGATAACGAAGTCCTACGAGGGGCTGGAGGGCAGCAACGTCTATATCTCCGGCGGCGAAATCAGCGTCGTTGCGTCCGACGACGGCATTAACGCGGCGGGCGGCGCGGACGGCAGCGGCTTCGGAGGACGCGGCGGCGACAAGTTCGCGGCGGGCGGCTCGACCTCGGCTCACGCAATCGTTATCACCGGCGGCACGGTAAAAGTCCTCGCGTCGAGCGACGGACTCGATTCCAACGGCGCGGTAAGCATAAGCGGCGGGCTTGTGATTGCGGAGTCGGTCGCCGCGCGCGACGGCGACGCGCTCGACGCGGACGGCACGGTCACGTTCACCGGCGGCACGGTTATTTGCGCCGGGACGCTGAGCGTCGGCGTAAGTCCGGCGGGAGCGTCCACTCAGAGCTATGTGTACGCGGCGGCGAACGTCGCGGCGGGAAGCGCGGTAACTGTGCGGCAAAACGGCGCGACGCTGATTACCTACACGCCGTACGTGAACGTCGGCTTAATTTCGATGTCCTCGCCGGACATACAGAGCGGCGAAAGCTATGAAATCTACAACGGCGCGACGCTGATTGCGACCGTGACGGCGGGAACCGGCGGCAGCGGCGGAATGTTCGGCGGCGGGGGAGTGCCGGGCGGCGGCGGTATGCAGCCGGGCAGCGGCAATCGCGGCGTCGGACGGGAACCGGGTACCGCTCCTCCGGACTTCGGAGACTTCGGCGGCAGACCGGCAGCACCGTCGGCGCAGCCGTAATTAACGCGGCGCGGTGAGCGCGGCAGCGGCAATAAGTAAGAGCCGGAGCATAAGCTCCGGCTCTTACTGCGTTTATCTGCGCGGCGCGCACGGCGTTACTCGGGAATGTCGATGACGAATATGGCTTTCGACGAGGACAGCCACGAGCTTTTTACCTCTAACTCGAGCACTTCCGCGTCGTCGGGAACCTCGACGGCGTAGTATCCGGTCATCTTTTTGCCGGGGCTGAGCGAACCGTCAAGCGTGCCGTCGCTGAATTCAACCGATGCCCAAATCGACTGATCGAGCTTCACGTCGTCGGCGTACGCTTCAAAAAGCAGGTACGAGCTGATTGTCTGCTCCTCATCCGAGACGTTCTCAATCGTGAACTGAACGCCGAGAAAAACATTGCCCGCGCCCGGCTCGTTATACTCGCTTCCGCCGCTTCGCTCAATCTTGTTTGCAGAGATTTTCAGCGATTTGAAAACGGCTGTTTCGCCGAGCTTGAACGTTTCGTCCTTTGACGACGGAGACGACGAAGCCGGCGCGTCGCCGTCCCCGTGCGACGGCGTGTCCGACGTTGCCCCGCAGCCGGCGAGCATTGCCGCAGCCAGAGCGAGCGCGAGTAACGGTGCGATGAGTTTTTTCATTAAGTATATCCTCCCTGTTTCCCCAAATGTAATGTTCTGCCGGCGATGAGCGGCATCTCGGACATTATAACACACGGGGGGGGGGGCGTCAAGCGGTTTTTGTGTTTTTCGACAATTTATTTTTTTGTGCGGTACGGTACGCCACCGCGCCCGCAGACGCGTTCCCCGTGCGAGCCTGCGAGCGCGGAGCGAAGCCGGAATTCATTTCCGGCAAGCGGTTAATAATTTGCCCGACCGGGCGGTAAACAACGTGAGCGAGTGAACGAGTTCGCTCGCCGCCGCGAGTAACGTTCCGTCGGCGAACGCCTAAGCGTGAGCCATACGGAACGGCAGCGGCGTCAAATTCGAGCATTGCGAGAATTTATTGAGCGCAGGGAGGGCTTTCGCCCGACCAAACGGTTAATAAACATTCCCGTACGCCGCGACGGCTTTCGCGAGCAGCGCGCGGGAAATCACAGCCGTGTAATCAACGCCGGCGGGCAGCATATCGTTTTTCAACGCCCACGAAACGTCGTTCTGCGCCCAGTCGGACGCGCCGCGCACCGGAACGCCCGCGCCGTCCGCCTTAAAGCCGCGGAACGTCGCGAAGCGGGCGAGAAAAGCCGCCGCCTGCTCCGCCGTGACGGCTTTGTTCGGCGAAAACGTCGTCGCGGTCGTCCCCTCCGTGATTCCGGTCTGACCCGCCCAGAGAACCGCGGCGCGGTACCATTCGGAGGGCGTGTCCGTGAACTGCGTTTTGCCGGAGACGGCGGGTTCGCCCGCCATACGGTACAGCACGGTGACGAGCATCGCCCGCGTCATCGTGGAGTTCGGCGAGAACGTAGTGTCCGACGTTCCGGTGAAGTACCCGGTCTGATACACGCCGAAAACCGCGCCGAACCAGTCGTCTGTCACAGATACGTCCGTAAACGGCAGTACCGGCGAAAACGCTCCGCCGACGGTACCCGACAGTCCGGACACCGCTTCGCGTCCGCGGTAAGCGCGGCTTACGGACGCGCTGTTGCCGCTGTTGCCCGCGGCGTACACCGTGCCGCCGGTGAACGAAACGCGCGCCGCCTGCACCGCGTACGGCGACCGCTCCGCCTGTAAACGCAGGCTGCCGCCGCTGATTTCAACGTCTTTCGCGTACACTACGGCGACGTTGTCGCTGTTTGTCCGCCCGGTGAGACTGCCGCCGCTGATTTTAACGGTCGCGTCCGCGGCGTGAAGCGCGCCGCCCTCCATACCGAGCATATCGGTTTTAACGACGGTAACGTCGCCGGAGGACAGCGTCATCGTCGCGCCCGGCGCGACTACGACCGCGCTGTTGTATATGCCCGAGCTGACGGTCAGACTGCCGCCGCCGGAAAACTCCGTGTCGCCGAGTACGCGCACGGTCGGGTTGAGATTGTCCTTAATATCGCACACGGACGACAGCGCGTTCGCGCCCGTGAATCGCAGTATGCCGCCGCCGAGCGTGAGCAGCGTACCCGAGCCGGAGAGGCTGACGTTGCGGAGCGTAAGCTCCGTCCCCGCGCCGACGGTTATCCGCAGATTGTCGCACGCGCCGTTGCTTCCGTCGAGCGTGACGGTGAGACCGCCGCCGACCGACAGCGCGCCGCCCGCGTAAAAGCCGAGGAAGTATGTGCCGCTTTCCGTTACCGAGTCGCCGCCGCGCACGTTGTTCTGGCGGTAGACCGCGCGGACGGTAATGTCCCTGCCGCCGAGCGAGTAGTTGTCCCAGTAGCCGGAGTACCCGGTTTTCGGAGGCACGGACGGCTCCGCGACCGCCGCGCCGGAATATGTTTTCGTCTCGACGACGGTACCGTCCGCTATGAACGTGACCTTATAGGGACCTGCGGGCGCGGACTGCTCCGCCGCTCCGGTATCCGCGGACTGCGGCAAAAATACGCTCTCGTCCGTAAGCGGCTTTTCGGTGACGGTTTCAGACCGCCCGATAAGGTCGCCGTAATTCGCGGAGGTAAACGCGCCGCCGCGTACTGCCGAGCCGCTGTTCTTGCAGTTCGACAGGGCGAGGTACTGCGCGTATCCGACGAGTCCGCCGAGGGACGCGTTGCCGTGAGCGCAGGACGAGGAAACCGCAGCCGCGTTCAGCGAATCCCGCACGGTTGACGCGTTTTTCGCGGTAGTGTAGCCCGCGATTCCTCCGGTATAGCGGTCGCCGCCCGTGACCGCGCCGTAGTTCGAGCATTGCCCGACCGTCCCGGCGAGCCGCCCGACGATTCCTCCGGTGCCGTATGTTCCGTCGCCTGCCGCGCTCACCGCGCCGTAGTTGACGCACCGCTCGGTTTTGTCGCCCGCCGTATAGGAGATTCCGACAATGCCGCCGACCCCGGTTTTCCCGGCGACCGCGCCGCGGTTCGAGCAGTCCGTAACCGTCGTGCCGTCGCAGATATAGGCGGCGATTCCCGCCGCGCCGATACCCGAAGCCGTTACGGCGGCGCGGTTTACGCAGTTTTCGATGCGCGAGCCGGACGCGTACGCGGCGATTCCCGCCGCGTACGACGACGCCGCGGTTCCGGTCGCGGTTCCCGAGACCGTGACGTTTCTGATAACCGCGCCGGAGCAGTAGCCGAACAGCGCGGCGTAACTGCCGTCGTTATACGCCGTCATCGCGCCGACCGGGTGTCCGTTGCCGTCAAACGTGCCGCAGAACGCGCGCGACGCGTTTTTGCCGATTGGCTCCCATATGCGAACGCCGACCGTTCCGTCCGTGTTCAGCAGCGAAATATCTTTTCCGAGCGAAATCGTCACGCCCTTGAACGTAACGCCCTCCTCGTTCACGAGATACGCGAGCCCCGCAAGCTCCGCGCCGCTGTTAATCGTATACGCGCTCCGCTTGCCGGTGTACCACGACGTGTCCGCCAGGCTGAGCCACGATTTGCGCCGCGTGTTCCGCGCAACCGTTACCGCAACGTCTCCCGCGCCGGTCACGGTAAAGGTCCCGTCGGCGTTTTTGACGGTGTTTGCCGCGGTATATGTAAACGCGTCCGTGTACTCGTAGTCCATATCGCGCGGCGACGCGTCTTTCCAGCCGGCGGCGCGGAGCGTCAGTACGTTTCCCTCAAGCAGCTTGTCGCCGGACGACAACGCTTCGTCCGTCACCCAGAGCATTTCCGCGCCGGACATTTTATAGCCGGTGCGCGACGCGGCGAGGTACCAGTCGGGACTTTCCGGCAGCGTAACCGAAGCGGTCGTCACCTTGCCGAACACCGCGCCCGCCGTACTGTCCGCGCTGACGGTGAAGAACGGCGGCGTAAGCTTCTCGCCGTTAAGCGTGTAGTATTTCAGAACATAGCCCGCGTCCGCTTTTGACGAGAGGTTCACCGTGCGCCCGGCGGGTACGGTTCCCTCCGCGTCCGTGAAAACCTTGCCGCCGGACGCGGGCTGCGACACCGACACCTTATAGTTTGTCTGTTTCGCGGCTCCGGGCGTCTGAAAATACAGCACCGGGAAGCCGCCGTTTATATTCCCGGTATCCGCCGCGAACGCCGCGCCCGACGCGTTAAGCATTGCGGTAAGCGAAGCGGACTTCATCTCCGCCGCCGTAAGCGACTTTATGTCGAGCGTCAGCTTCGTACTCGAACCCGAATACCAGCCGTTGCTCGCCGGGTCGTCGTCGCACCCCTCGAGGTAAAAGCAGTTCGCGACGGTGTATGTGCCGGAGTCGTGTCCGCCGATTCCGCGTCCGCGCAGCTGTCCGTTGCTGTCAATCGTTCCGGTGTTGTAGCAGTTATATATGTCAAGCCCCTCGTTGTTGGCGCAGATTCCGCCCGCGGGGCAGGCGTAGGTCGTCGTGACGCTTCCGGTGTTATAACAGTTGCGGATAACGCCGGTACCCCAGCCCGCGCCGACGATTCCGCCGATTCCCTTGGAGTCGGTGTTGTGAATATCCGCGCAGTTCGCGCAGTATTCGACGATAACGCCGCCGCTCGTCTCGCCGATTCGTCCGACTACGCCGCCGACCATACGCCGCCCGTAGATATACCCCCTGCCGACGACGACGTTGCGCACCGCCGGCTGCCAGCCGCCGGTGAATTCGCCAGTTATGCTCGTATTCAGGTCGGAGGAGCCGCCGAGAAAGCCGATAAGCCCGACGCACTGACTGTACGGAAAGCCTTTTTCGGCGAAACGGTCGCAGTAAATGTTTGAAACCGTATGCCCCTGTCCGTCGAACACGCCGTTGAAGCGCGAATCTATCACGAGGCTGTCGCCTTTCACTTCGCTGACCTTCATCGAGTATTTGCCGCCGATGGGAGTCCAGTTCGGTCCGCTCCACTTGCCGGTCGCGGCGTTGTATACGCCGCCCATATTCAAATCGGCGGTCAGGTAGACCGTTTTGTACGCGAAGTCCGTGCCGCTCGCGTACACGGTGTCGGAGACGTTGCCGCCGCCCGCGCCGACGAGCATAACGTCTCCGTAAGCCTTGCACGATATGTACGACGACTTGCCGGTAACTTTCGGGCAGGTCGGGTCGGTCATACCGTTGATAATCGCGGCAAGCCCCGCAAGCTCTGCCGGAGTGCCGATGTAAAACTCCGACTCAGCGGGGTCGTACCACGAAACGTCCACCGAGCCGTCCCACGCGGCGGTTTTCGCGGCGGACGCTGACGGCGCCGCGCCGGAAAACGCCGCGCAGAATACGGCGGCAGCCGCCATAAGTCCCGAAATAAAGCGTTTCATATTAACCCTCCGAACTGACAATATAGTACTTCCCGGTCGTCTTGTCATAGTAGACGGTGCCGAGCGCGGTCAAATCGCTGTCGTCGGGAACGCTGTCGTCTTCGGCGGGCTGAATATCGTCCTCCGAAAAGGTCAGGTCGCTCTCTTCCGCGATCGAGGGCTCAGTCTGCGGCGACGCCGCCGCGAGATCGACGTTCCAGTTGACGACGAGCGCGAGCATTATGCCGACGGCAAGCACGAGCATAACGTCGGCGAGATTGATAATCCCGTCCGCGGGATTCACAAGCGGCGGCGGGCCGGAGCCGCGCCGCCTTGAGGACAGTTTTCCGGTCATTTCTTTTTCTCCGTTTCAAGCACACATTCCGCGGCGGCTTCGAGCATAGACATATAATCCCTGTACCAGCTGCGGCGCAAGCCGGAGACTACGGTCGCGACTCCCGCCGCGATAAGCCCCGCGACCGTAGTGTCAAACGCGGTCAGCAGCGAGTTCGACAGCTTGTAGGTGTCGCCCTGCCCGAGCGCGATGATGCCCGGTCCGAGCGGAATCAGCGTTCCGAGCAAGCCGAGCATAGGACCTATCCGCGCAATCGTCTCCGACCGGCGGACAATGCGCTCATACTTTATCTCCTGCTCTTCGAGCAGCCGCACGGCGAGAGCCTCGCGCACCGGCTCGGAAAAGTCCGGGTGCGCCAGAAGCTCCGCAAGTATCGCTTTCTGTTTTTTCAGAAGTCCGCTTCGCGCGACGCATTCGGCGGCGGAAGTGCCGCCCGCCGAGAGTTCCTCCAAAAGACGCGGCAGACTGACTTTAATCCGTCTGCGCTCGAGAAAGTATTCGCCGATTGTCCGTCCGAGCAGAAACGCCGCGGCGGCAAGGCAAATACAGAGCAGGACAACCACCGGGGTCTCCATATTTTCGGACACCACCCGCAGAATATCGCTCAGGCGGAAAACGCTTTCCGTATCCGTAGCCGGCATTTATTTATACCTCTGTTTGAGTAATTTTTATTGCGGTTTCCGGACTTTCCGATTGTCCGTACCGCCCGTCTGAAGCCGGAACGAAACGACGCTTCCGATAAGTCCGGCGGCGAACATTCCGCCCGCGGCAATGTACATCGGCGCGGAGCTGACCGCGTTAATTTTCACGCGCAGAGCTTCCGCGCCGTCCGCCATCTCCGCCTCGCGGCGGTTGACTACGCCGCCCGTGTCGCTGTCGGTCGTCACCCCGTGGTTCAGGACGCTGTTCACCCACTCCGCGAACTCCGTGCGGCTCATCATCTCCGGGGACAGAATGTACACGCCGGAAGCGTTTTCCGAGTACGAAACCTCGTCCGCACCCGGGCGGCTCACACCGGAACCGCTCTGATTAGCGTTCGGCTTGTCCGGCACGGCAGGCGGAGCGGGCTGCGCCGCGCCGCCCGGGTTTGCGTCAGCCGGAGACTGCGGCGCGGGCGGTACGACAATGTCCGGAGCGGCGGAAACTCCGCCGGCGGACACGACTACGGAGACGACGGAGTCCCCGAACGCCGCCGTTATGACGGCTTCGCCCTCCGCCTTTACTTTCAGGTTGCCGTACATATCGACCTCGACGGCGTCCGTGTTGTTGCTGCTCCAGACGAGATTGGCTTTAACGTATTCGTCAAGCAGACTGTCCTCCGCCGCGACGTTGACCGTTACGCGGTAGTCGCTGCCGACCGTCGCGGACAGATTCGGCTCGTCGGACGTGAGCGCCGGCGTACCCGAAAACGTAACATATACGGAGTGGACGTATTTCGCGGAGGAGCTTGTCATCGCCTCCGTCGGCGAAAGCTGTCCGAAAAGCAGACGGAAACGGCTCGACGTGCCGTAGTTTGCGAAGTTCGCGCCGACCGCGTCCCACTCCCAGCTGTCTTCGAGAGCCATCATCGTCTCCACCTGAAGCGCGCCGTCCCACAGACTGCCGCCGTCAATCGCGGTAAGCGTTTTCGTGCCCTCGTCCACGAACATATTCGGGAAGTAATACCGCGGCGCGTCGAGCATAGAGTACTTCGTGAACGAGCGGTACGCGCCCGCCGTGTGGTCTTTCGTGTAAAAGTCCAGCGTCGCGACGGAGTTTAAGTCCACCCCGGCGTATTGCAGGAAGTCCGACAGGTAGAAGCCGCGCGCCGAGTCCGTCGCCATACGGCTGCCGCTGTAATAGCTGTAGGCGACCTCGTATGTGTCGAGCGCGCCGCCGTAGAGGTTGTCAAGCTCCGACCAGTGACATTCCGCTTTAAGGTAGTACGGTCCGCCGAA
>JAITNK010000060.1 GCA_031290515.1 Oscillospiraceae bacterium | reverse complement strand
CGTCGCTTCCGGCGGACTGCGAAGCGTTTATGCTCCTGCCCGCCGACTGCTGCGCGGTAACACCGGAGACGTTTGCGGCACTCGCCGCCGAAGCGGACGGCGACGCGGTAATCTACCCGTCGCACCGCGGCAGACGCGGACACCCGCCGGTGATTCCCGCGCGTTACGCGGACAAGCTGCTGTCCTATGACGGCGAGGGCGGCGCAAAGGGCTTCCTCGCGGCTCTGCCCGCACGCGGGTTTGAGGTTGCGGACGCGGGCGTTCTGCTCGATATGGACACTCCGGAGGATTACTCCGCGCTGCTCTCGCACCTCGGACTGCCGACCGCGCCGGGTACCCGCGGCGAACTGCGGCGATTGCTCGGCGGCGCAAAGTATTCTCCGGAGGAGCTGTTCGGACGGCTTATGCGGTCGGGCTATCCGGCGGCGGCGGTCGCGGCGCGGAACCTCCCGGACGGAAGCCCGGCTGTGGTAGATATGCTGTGCGATATACTTTACAAAGAATAGTAATTTAGAGGATTTTTGTGTTGTAAGCGACTCTTATGTGTGATATAATATCAGATATTAGATATTTAAGGATGAGATAAATGACAAAAACTAAACAAAAAAGCGGCTTTCTGAAGTCGCTGTTCGGCGCGCAGGATATGACCGTCGGGTCTCCTCTGCGCTCAATGCTGCTGTTTTCGGTGCCTCTGCTCGTCGGAAACATTGCGCAGCTGCTGTACAACACGGTGGACAGCATCGTCGTCGGGCAGTTCGGCGGCGCGAACCAGCTCGCCGCTATCGGACTTTCGATGCCGGTGCAGATGATGTTCGCGGTGTTCTTTATGACCGTCGGAACCGGCGTTTCGGTTATGGTGTCGCAGTATTTCGGCGCGAAGGACCGCGAAAATCTCGAAAAAACGGTCGGCAACTCGCTGATTCTCATACTCGGGGCGACGCTGTTTTCCTCAATACTCGGACTTGCGCTGTCGCGGTGGATACTCGACATAACGAACTGCCCGCCGGAGGTTTTCGACAGCGCGCTCGCTTACCTGCGCATTATGTTCCTCGGCTTCGTCGGTATGGGCTTCTATAATATACTCGGCGGCATACTGCGCGGCTTCGGGGACGCTATGTTCCCGCTGTTCGTACTGTTCGGTACGACGGTGCTGAACATAGTGCTCGACCTGTGGTTCGTCGCGCCCGCCGACAAATTCTTCGGAATCGGACTCGATATGGGCGTCGCCGGCGCGGCTTGGGCGACGATTATCGCGCAGACGCTCTCGGCTGTCGTCTGCCTCCTCCGCCTGCTGCATATGAAGCATATTTTGTCGATTAACAGGTCCACGATGAAGCTCGACGGCAGAATCTGCAAGCAGATTGTGCGGATTGGGGTGCCGTCCGGACTTCAGCAGATGATTATGTCGATGAGCTTTGTCTTCGTACAGAGCATAATAAACTCGATTCTGATTCCGTTCGGCACCGACGTCGTCACCGGGGTTACGCTGTTCGACGGGGCGATGTTCGTCGCGGTCAACACCGCAGTTATGCGAATCGACGGCTTCGCGATGATGCCGGCGCAGACATTCAACCAGGCGGCGGGTACGTTCACCGGGCAGAATATCGGCGCGGGAAAGCTCGAACGGGTGTCAAAAGGCTTGCGAATCTGTCTCGTTATGGCGTTGTCGGTGACGCTTATCGTGTTTTTCGCGATTTGGTTCGGCGGACGCGGTCTTATGAAAATGTTCATCAACGACACGCGAGGCACGGTAATCTCCGCCGCGGTGTCGGACGCTGCGGCGCGCGACCGCGCTGCGGCGGACGGATTCGGCTCGCTCGAAGCGTACCTTGAGGACAACGGCGTTACCACCACCGAGGCTTTCGCCTCGACCGACGCGGGCAAGACGGTTATCGGCGATTTCGCGAAATCGCTCGGCTTTGCCGACTCCGCCGCGCTGATTCTGAGCGAGGAGGGCGGCGCGATTGCGGCGGACTTCGTGCGCTCAAAGGGCTTCGCCGACGTGGACGACTACCTCACGCGGCGCATCGACAAGATTATAGAGGTCGGCTTTGAAATGCAGCGCATTATGGTCTGGGGATACTTCCTTATGGCAATCGCGAACACAATCGGCGGCGTTATGCGCGGCGCGGGGGACACTATGGCGCAGCTTTTCATTATGATTTCTACGAACATCGTCATACGAATCCCGCTCACCGTGCTTATGGTGAACTGGTCAAAGTCCGCCGATTACCCGAACGGCAGACCGTCGATGCTCTTCTGGTCGATGCTTATCGCGTTCGGGCTTAACGTCATCGTTTCGAGCATTTACTTCTCGACCGGCAAGTGGAAAAACAAAGGCGTAGTGAGCCGCCCCGCCGCGGAGAGCGCGGAGTAAACGCACTATAATCGAGACTGATTTCCAGAGTACCGACCGGTCGCCGGCTGCACACGTCTCCATTACGGCAAGCGGTCGTCCCGCCAACCGGACTGACATCGCGAACCGATAACGCCCCGCCGAAAAATAATACTTGCATAACCGGCGCAAGTGCGGTATAATAGCAATACTTGTGCCGTTCGCGCAACGCAACTCGCGCCGCGCAGCGCGGTCAGCGCAAGCCGCGTCCGCAGACGCGTTCCCCGTGCGAAGCACAGAGCGGCGGGAGGCTTTGCCGACCGAGTGAATAAATGGAGGAAACAAGTATGATTACTGCCGGTGATTTCCGCAACGGCGTTACTTTCGAGATGGACGGCAAGGTTATGCAGGTCGTCGAGTTCCAGCACGTCAAGCCCGGCAAGGGCGCGGCGTTCGTCCGCACGAAAATCAAGAACGTCATTACCGGCGCGGTCGTCGAAACGTCGTTCAATCCGACGGACAAGTTCGAGAACGCGACCGTCGAGCGGCGCGATATGGAGTACAGCTATCTCGACGGCGACCTGTACTACTTTATGGACAACCAGACGTACGAGCAGGAGCCGATTGACGGCAGTATTCTCGGCGACAACTTCAAGTTTGTCAAAGAGAATATGGTCTGCACGATTTCGTCATACAAGGGCAAGGTGTTTCTCGTCGAGCCGCCGAACTTCGTCGATCTTGCGATCACGCGCACCGACCCCTGCGTCGCGGGGAACACGGCGACGAACGTCACGAAAGCCGCGACGCTCGAAACCGGAGCCGAGGTAAAAGTCCCGATGTTCATCGAAGAGGGAGAAAAAATCCGTATTGATACGCGCACGGGAGAATATCTCGAGCGCGCGAAAGGTTAGGGTGCATTATGAATTCTCTTGAAAAAGCCGCTTATCTGCGCGGACTCGCCGAAGGTCAGGGCATTTCCGCGGACACAAAGGACGGTCGTCTGACTCTTGCGATAATCGATGCGATTGACTCGCTCGCGCAGGAGCTGTCTGCTCTGCACGAGGAAACACACGAGCTTGCCGAGGGTGTTTCCGGACTTGACGAAGCGTATGACGAGCTGTCCGAAATTCTCTACGACCTCGCCGAGGACTCCGACGTCGATGACGACGATGATGACAAGGACGAAGACGACGAGTGCGGCGACGACTGCGACTGCTGCGACGGCGACTGCGACGATTCGCTCGAGTACGAGACCGACTGCCCGAAGTGCGGCGAAAACCTTACGCTCACAGAGGACGATTTAGCCGCGGGCTTCATCGTCTGCCCGAAGTGCGGCGAAAAACTTGAGTTTGAGTTCGGCGAATTCGGCGACGAAGCAGAGGACGAAGAGGACTGATTTCCGGTACCGGATATGCAAGCGCGCCGCAAATGCGGCGCGCTTTGTTTACGTCGGCTGCCTGTGCGCACGAATACCTGCCCGCCATCGGATTTGCCGTACGCGCGGGTGCTATACTTCGCGGGAGTACAGCCGCAATTGCGTCCGTACTCCCGCGAGCTATATTCAGCCAAACTTTGCCTTTTTGCAGCTTTTTCGCGAAAAAGCGCGCTGCCGCCGCGCTACGCGTTCCCGCGAGCGTTCGCAATCATAAGTTTGATTCGGTTCTCCTGATTTATGCGCGTAGCTCCGGGGTCGTAGTCCACCGCTACGACGTTCGACGCGGGAAAATCGTCCTTGAGCCGGCGAATCATACCCTTTCCGGCGACGTGGTTCGGCAGGCAGCCGAACGGCTGAGTGCAGACGATGTTCGGCGTTCCGGAGTGAATCAGCTCAAGCATTTCGGCGGTCAGCAGCCAGCCCTCGCCCATTTTGTTGCCGTACCCGAGGTAGCCGCGGATTAGCCGCTTAAGCTCCGCGAAGCCGCCCATAGGTCTGAAAACCGGCTGCGTTTTGACGGATTCAATCATTATCCGCTGCAAGCTCTCAAGGTACCGCTCAAACGCTATGCAGAACCACTTTTTAAGCGCGGAGCCGCCGTACAGCCCCACGTCGATTTCGCGGTTGTTGATTTTGAAAATCATAAAGTCCGTAAGCCCCGGCACGACCGGCTCGCACCCCTCGGCGAGCAGAAAATCTTCGAGATTGTTGTTCCCGAGCGGCGCGAACTTGACATAAATCTCGCCGACGACCCCGACGCGCGGCTTCGCCGTCCGCTCGCAAGGCACAGCCGCGAAGTCCGACGCGATTCGCGGCAGCGTCTTTTTGAGCCAGCGTCCCGTCATTCCGCGTCCGTGCGAGAACATTTCGGTGATTTTGTCCGTCCATTCGGCGGAGAGCGCGTCCGCCGCGCCGCGCTCCGTCTCGTACGGTTTGACCTGATTCGCGAGCCACATTATAAAATCGCCGTAAATCATCGCGGCGGCGAGACGGCGCACGAGCGGCAGAGTCAGCTTGAAGCCCGGGTTCTTTTCAAGCCCGGACAGGTTAATCGAAACGACCGGAATGTCCGGGTACCCCGCCTTAACGAGCGCTTTTCGGAGCAGATGAATGTAGTTCGAGGCGCGGCACCCACCGCCCGTCTGCGAAATCAGCAGCGCGACGCGCTCCGGGTCGTACCTGCCGGATTTGACCGCGTCGATAAGCTGCCCGATGACGAGCAGCGCGGGGTAACAGGTGTCATTGTGGACGTACCGCAGTCCGGTTTCCTTGACGCGGTCGTCCGTCTCCGTAAGCAGCTCTACGCGGTATCCGTAAAGCTCGAACACACGCTTCAGCAGCGAGAACGTGACCGGAAGCATCTGCGGGAACAGAATCGTAAAGTCCCGCTTCATCTCTTTCGTGAAGAGCAGCCTGCCGGAATCGTCGCGAATAAGCTCCGCCATCAGGACGCTCCTTTAAGCCGTTTTTCGGTCTCGCGTTCGTCGCGCGCGGCGAGCAGACTGCGAAGCCTGATTCTGACCGCGCCGAGGTTTGAAATCTCGTCGATTTTGAACTGCGTGTAAAGTCTGCCGCGCGACTCGAGTATTTCGCGGCACTCGTCCGCGGTAATCGCGTCCGTCCCGCAGCCGAACGACACGAGCTGGACGAACTCCGCATTCTCATTCTCCGCGACGAACCGCGCCGCGTTGTACATTCGCGCGTGGTACGTCCACTGGTTCAGTACGCTCCGCGGGTCGTACCCTAACGTCCCGGACACCGCGTCCTCCGTGATGAGCACGAGTCCGTAGCCGCAAATCATTTCGTCGATACCGTGGTTAATCTCCGGATCGGCGTGGTACGGACGACCCGCGACGACGACGACGCGTTTGCCGTTCTCCCGCGCGTATGCGAGACAGCGCGCGCCCTCGGCTTCGGTCTCGCGGCGGAACCGGTCGTACGCGGCGAACGCGGCTTTCGCGGCGGACGCGGTCTCGGCTTTCGGCACGCCGAACTCTCGCAGGAAGCAGTCCGCGGCGCGCTTCGCGAAGCCGCGCGGTCTGTGCAGCCCGAAATACGGAGTGAGCAGCCGTTCGCCTTTCACCGACGGCATATTCGCCGCGATAAGCTCCGGATAGTACGCGACGACCGGGCAGTTGTAGTTGTTGTCGGAGATGCCCTCGTCGAAGTTGTACGGCAGACACGGATAGAATATCGCGTCCGCGCCGGTTCCGGCGAGACTTTCTATGTGTCCGTGCGCGAGCTTCGCGGGGTAGCACACCGTGTCGGACGGTATCGTGCGCTGTCCGCTGATGTACAGCGCGCGCGACGATTCGCCGGACAGCCGCACCTCAAAGTTCAGCTTTGTAAAAAACTCAAACCAGAACGGCAGATTCTCGTACATATTCAGCACGAACGGTATGCCGATAACGCCGCGGCTTCCGTCGCCGCCGCCTTTGCCGCACATCGCGCGGAGCCTGTCGTACTTCCACCGCATCATATTCGGCTCGTTTGATTTCTCGACGCCGAGCGGCTTGGAGCAGCGGTTACCGGAAATGTATCTGCGTCCGCCGTCAAACGTACTGACCGACAGCCCGCAATGATTCGTGCAGCCGCTGCAAGTCACCGCGCGGGAGCTGTGCGTGAAGTTTTCAAGCTCCTCCGCGGTGAGGACAGTACTGCGTTCTCCGTGCTTGTCCCCGTAGTTCTTTTCATTCTTAACCGGCGCGGTGTTTACCGTGTGCGCCGCGGCAAGCGCCGCGCCGTACGCGCCCATAAGCCCCGCAATCACGGGACGGCGCACTTCCGCGCCGATTTCGCGCTCGAACGCGCGGAGTATCGCGTCATTGTAAAAAGTGCCGCCCTGCACGACGATGTTTTTGCCGAGATCTTCGGCGGACGCGGCGCGGATAACCTTGTAAACCGCGTTTTTGACGACCGAAATCGAAAGTCCGGCGGAGATGTCCGCGACCGTCGCGCCGTCTTTCTGCGCCTGCTTTACCGAGGAATTCATAAACACCGTACAGCGCGAGCCGAGATTCGCCGGCTTATCCGCGAACAGTCCGAGCTTCGCAAATTCGGCGATTTCATAGCCGAGCGCTTTCGCGAACGTCTCGATAAAACTTCCGCAGCCGGACGAACAGGCTTCGTTCAGCATAATGCTGTCAATCGCGCCGCCGCGGATTTTGAAGCACTTTACGTCCTGCCCGCCTATGTCGAGGATAAAATCGACGCCCGGGTCGAACGCTTTCGCCGCCGTAAGGTGCGCTATCGTCTCGACGAGTCCGAGGTCGAGACGGAACGCGTTTTTGATAAGCTCCTCGCCGTATCCGGTCGCCGCGGAACCGAGTATCGTAATCCGCGTGCCGAATTTCGCGTATATCGCGCGGAGCTGTTCCAGCACAACCGTTACCGGGTCGCCCCTGTTCGACGCGTAGTAGCTGTGCAGCAGCGCGCCGTCCGGCGTTATAAGCGCGAGCTTCGTCGTCGTGCTGCCCGCGTCGATTCCGAGGTACGCGCCGCCCGAATACGAGTCCGCGTCCGCCGTCAGCGGCGCGGCGAGCGCGTGGCGCGCGGAAAATTCCGCGTATTCCGCTTCGCTTTTGAACAGCGGTTCGAGCGCGTCGTTCGTCTCGACGCTCGCGGCGGCTCCGTCAAGCGCGGCGAGCAGACCGTCGTATGTGAACTCCGCGCCTTCGGCGAGCAGTGCCGCGCCGACCGCGGCGAAGCACTCCGCGTTCTCCGGGAACACCGCGTGACTTTCGTCGAGCGCGAGCGTCTCGGTGAACCGCGCGCGCAGTCCGTGCAGGAACGTAAGAGGACCGCCGAGGAATACGATTTTGCCGCTAAGCTCGCGCCCCTGCGTCAGCCCCGAAATCGTCTGATCGACGACCGCCTGAAATATCGACGCGGCGAGGTCTTCTTTCCTGCCGCCCTGATTGAGAATCGGCTGTATGTCGGACTTTGCGAAAACCCCGCACCGCGACGCAATCGGATAAATCCGCTCCGCTTTGAGCGACAGCCCGTCAAGCTCCCCGGGCGTAACCGCGAGCAGCGTCGCCATCTGGTCGATGAACGCGCCCGTGCCTCCGGCGCAGGAGCCGTTCATACGCTCCTCAAGGTTTCCGCCGAAGAATATGATTTTCGCGTCCTCTCCCCCGAGCTCGATGACCGCGTCCGCGTCCGGTATGTGCCGCCTGACCGCCGCCGCCGTCGCATAGACCTCCTGCACGAACGGAAGTCCCGCGGCTCGCGCCGCTCCGAGTCCCGCGCTCCCCGTAACCGCGAGCACCGCGGTTTCGCCGGAGAGTACGCTCTTTGCGGCGGCAAGCTGCTCCGCGGTTTTTTGCCGCGCGCGAGAGCCGTGACGCTCGTAGGAGCGGAACAAAAGCTCGTTATCGTGCGACAGTACGACGGTTTTCACCGTCGTACTGCCTATGTCGATGCCGATTTTAAGCATATTTTTCCTTATTCCGGGACGTACCCGCGCGAGGTGTCGAGCGTTATCGTGCGCGCCGCGGAGTCGTAGCCGACGTAAACGTCTATCGCGCTCATCAGGTCGCGGAGCTTGAAATAGTTGTTGCCGTCAATCAGATAGCCCGCTATATCGAGCTTCACGTCGTCGAGGTACACGGAGTGCGTCGCCGTTTTTACGGACTTCGGCGCGCCGCCGCCCGCCGCAAGCTCGCCGCCCTCCGGAGTGTACGGCTTGCCGGAAGTAAGGTACACGGACTGCTTTTCAAAGTCGAACTCAACCTCGAACCGCTTGTTCGTCACGGTCAGCGCGGAAGCGAGGTCGCGCAGCTTGAAGTAGTTGTATCCCTCGATAGTATACGCGTCGAACGCGACCGCCGCGCCGTTGAGCGAGACCTTGTCGCGCGAGACCGCCGCCTCGGCGGGTTTGCCGGGTACCGCCGCGCCGCCTGTAATCTTCACCGGCTCAAGCCGGACCCTGCGGTCGCCGGTGCCGAGCTGACCGACCGAGTTGTCTCCGCAGGCATACAGGTCGCCGGTTTTTGTGACGGCGAAAGCGGAACTGTTCGACGCGGCGACGAACGTGCCGCCGGATATGGTCTTCACAGCGGCGGGTTTCAGCGCGTCCGCGCCGCGTTTGCCGTTCCCGAGCTGACCGCAGTCGTTTCTCCCCGACGCGTAAACCGTGCCGTCCGCAGTAACATAAAACGTCGAGCCGCTCTGCCGGAGCAAAGCCGCATACTCCGCGTACGCCTCGGAAGCATCGTCCGACGCCTCGGAAGCATCGTCCGACGCTTCGGCGTACGCCGCGGCGAGCGACACGGACACAACGCCGGACGCTACTTTCACCGGCGTACGGTGCGGAACCGTCCGACCGTCGCCGAGTTGTCCGTTCACGTTGCTTCCCCAGGTGTAAAGGTCGCCGTTTGCGGCGATATACGCGCTGTGAGATTCTGCGGCGGCGGCGTAAACCGCGTCCGACGCGATTTTTACCGGGTTAATCCGCGTAATCGTCTGACCGTCGCCGAGACGGGCGTGTTCGCCGTTGCCCCAGGCGTACAGCGTACCGTCCGCAGTTATCGCAAGGCTGTATTCCTTGCCCGCGGCGGCGAATTTGTATCCCGCGCCGACGGCTTTCGGAGTCAGCGAGACCTTGCGCGAACCGTCGCCGAGCTGTCCGTAAGTGTTCGCGCCCCACGCGTACAGCATACCGTCGGTTCCGACGGCGAGCGTGTGGTCGTACCCCGCCGATACGGACGCGATTCCGTCCGCGACCTTGACCGGCGACATCACTGTCGCGCGCTGTCCGGTACCGAGCTGTCCGTAAGTGTTGTTCCCCCAAGCGTACAGTTCGCCGTCGGACTTCAGCGCGAGCGCGAAGTCGGCTCCCGCCGTGACCGAGACGACGTTACCGAGCGCGAGCTTCACCGGTTTGAGCTGATTTGTGCGGTTCCCGGTGCCGAGCTGTCCGTAAGCGTTGTCGCCCCAGGCGTAAAGCGCGCCGTCGCTCATAACGGCGTAGGAGCTTTTCCCGGAGGTCGCGGCGGTCTGCGCGTAATCGTATGCCGCGCCGGCGTGTATGTAAAGCGCGGCGGCGGCAAAAAATGCGAGCGCGAACGCCGCAATGCGTCTGGATGCAGATTTCATTAGAATTCTCCTTAATTTGCTTGCCCGGGCGGCAATTCTCACACAGGCACGAAGTGCCGCCGTGGTATATCAGCTTAAACAGGGCTAATATCCGCCTGCGGATATTATACCACAGGCACGAAGTGCCGTTGTGGTATAAAGTCTTGAGCAGACCCAAAGGGCTTCGCCCGACGGTCTGCGGATATTATACCGTGAAAAAGCCTGAGCCGAGAGATTTGACGTGTCCTTCGATTTCGAGCATTGTTATAGAGGCGAGAGCTTCCGCCGCGGTAAGTCCGCTCGCCGCGATAATGTCGTCGATGTATATGCCCTCCGCTCCGGCGGAGCGGCTGACCGCGAGAAACACGGCTTTTTCGCCGCCGGACAGCGTTTCCGCAATCGCGGCAAAGTCGCGCTCCGGTACGGCGGACGCTTTACTATAACCCGAAGTCTCCGTTTTGTCAACGTCCGAAGACGGAATCGCGGGCAGCTGCGCGGTAACGAGCCTGTCCGACTCGCGTCCGGATAGCGGAATTTTCGGCTTTCCGTATCTGATTTTGCCCGGGAACAGCGCGGCGTACTCCGAGATTATGTCGTCCGCGCCGGTGAGCGCGATTGCGCCGTCGCGCAGCAGCGCGTTCGCTCCGACCGAGGATTCGGAATCGACGTTGCCGGGCGTCGCGAACACGTCTCGTCCCTGTTCGAGCGCGCGTGCGGCTGTAATCAGCGCGCCGGACTTCGCCGGAGCCTCGATAACCGCAACGCCGAGCGATATTCCGCTCATAATTCTGTTGCGTACCGGGAAGTGACCGGACGCGGTCTCGGTTCCCGGCGGGTACTCCGAGATAAGCGCGCCCGCCGCGGCGACGTCGTCATAGAGTTCGCCGTTGTTTCGCGGATATATAACGTCGATACCGCCGCCGAGAACGCCGATAACCCTGCCGCCGCCGCGCAGCGCGCCGACTGCCGCCGCGGAGTCCACGCCTTTCGCAAGTCCGGTTGTTACGATTATGCCGCTCCGCGCGAGACCGTAGCCGATGTTCTCCGCGCTGCGGATTCCGTACGGCGTACAGGTGCGCGTTCCTACGATTGCGACGACCGGCTCCTCGTCGATTGCGGGCAGTCTGCCGCGCACATACAGCACGGTCGGAGGGTCGTATATGTTGCGGAGCCGCTCGGGATACTCCGCGTCCTGAACCGTCAGAATCCGGAAACCGAGCCGCTCGCAGTCGCCGAGCGCGCGGTCGGCTCGCGACGTGTCCTTGTTCTCGAGCGATTTCAGCGCGCGTTTGTCAAGCTCCGCGACCTCGCGAAGCTGTTCGGGCCGCGCGAAGTATACCTGCTCCGGAGTCTCGAAGCGGCGCAGCAGCGCGCCCGCCGCCGC